>CAYVPM010000022.1:0-10644 GCA_964453475.1 uncultured Saprospiraceae bacterium
GCCGGATTGTATCCAGGATTTGAACTGCGTCTGTGACAATTCTATGGATGAGATTCATGCACAGGGCATTGCGTTCACGAACCTGAATTCGCTCACTTTTACGGCCAGTTTCAAACCAAAAGCCACCCTCAGCGCTTGCGATGCCGTGTATTGGTATTTTACCGATTCGCCGCTGGTCGGACAAACGATCGGCAATGCCTCCTACCAGCATAGTTTCTCCGGCCCTGGCACGTACAGCGTGTGTATGTATGTGCTGCGCACCGCGGGCAATGGCGAACAATGTGACGGAGCGGCCTGCCGGGATGTGCGCTACCTGCCACAATGGACGGACGGCGTATCCATTGATCCAAATCCTAGCAGCGGACGCTTCCGGGTGCGTGTCAACCCCGAATGGACAAGCCCTGTTCAATTCCGCTTGTTTGATTTGAACGGCCGCTTGGTGGCAGCCTGGAAAGCGCTGGAGCCGACGGGCAAGGACTATGTGCAAGTAGATGTCGGGAGCTTGTCGAGCGGATTGTATCTGCTGGAGGTAGTGGCAGAAGGCGGGCGATGGGTGAAGAAGGTGGTGCTGGAGTGATCTTTTGGTGAATATTACCGGGACAAAAGCTCCCCTGAATTTTACGGGCAATAATGGTTATGAGAGCCCATTTGCGCCAAGTTTGTCATGTTTTGTTGAGGGTTGAGTCGTTTTGACTCAACCCTTAGATAAAACCAATTGACAGTGGTTTGCTTTCCTGGTTCAGGGGGCCGCAGGTTTTTCCCCACAATAGGGGCAATACGAAAACAGCTTTTCCAATTGGCTGAAACATTTAGGGCAAAGCCGCACCTCTTCCACCACAGATAGTATTGGGACGCCGGTGCGCACGGTGTAAGTCTCCGGTATTTCCTTTAAAAAACTCGATTCCCGGCCTTTTTCCGTGATGAGGAAAAGTTTGTCCTTTGCGCGGGTGATGGCAACATAAAACAAGCGGCGCTCCTCTTCCAATAGCAGGCTGAGGTCGACTTTTTTCACGATTTGGAAAATACGGTCTTCCAGCCAGATGTCGGGGAATCCCCCGTGGCCATCGCTGAGGCCTACGATAAACACCACGCGCGCCTCCAGGCCCTTGGCAGCGTGTATGGTTTTGTACTCGGCGCGCAGGCCCTCACGTTTCAACCCTTCAAAATAGGGTGCGAACATCTTGCTGCGGCGGTACAAAAACAGGATTTCTTCCGGTGGTATTCCTTCTTCCGTACATTCCCGGACGCGTTGCATGCAGTAAGCCACATTTTCTTCCTCCTCCGCGCCCGCGTACACCACGATTTTATGCTCGGAAATCTTGGAAGCACTTATGTCTTTTTCGATTTTATACTTGTTGTTTTTGATCACCTCGTTGCTGGCGCCGACGATGTTTTGGGTGCTGCGGTAATTGAGGTTGAGCTTGACAATGCTTGCGGGGGCAAAATGTCGTTCAAATTCGATGATATAATCCACATTGGAGCCCCGAAAGCCATAAATGCTCTGCCAGTCGTCGCCCACACAGAAAAGCTGCGTCTGTTCGGTGAGCAGCAATTTGATGAGGTCAACCTGCAGGTTATTCACATCCTGAAATTCATCGACCAGCACATAAGGGTAGCGCGCGCGCAACTGTTGGGCGATGTCAGACTGGTTTTTCAGCAGCGAAACAGTTCGGGAAATGAGGTCGTTGAAATCCAAATAGGACTTGTCAATGCAGTATTGTTCATATCCGTCTATAAGTGGTATGGCCAGTTGGTAAAAATCACGGATCCGCTCGTGCTGGTCTTGTTTGGCTTTTTCCATTATTTGCGCCGGACTCAGGCTTTCCACCTTCAGCATGTCGGTGATGCGCTGTACCATTACGACAAATTCCTTGACATGGTCCAAATGCCCTTTGAATGCTTCCTGAAAACTGATCGACACGGAATTGCTGTAGTTCGCAGGCAATCTGCCTCGGATCAGCTTATCCAGTTCGAGGTTGAACACCGCCGAGTTTTCGGCCATGCGCTCGTATGTTTTGGCAAACATCATCCCGCCTTGAAAAAACTGCTGCTCTTTATCCTGCATTGGGTAGCTTTTGTTGCTGACATGCTCGATGTACAGGTTGGCGGCAGGGATATAAAAATCGGGACGGAATGGGAAATCCTTTACATGGATTGATGCTTCGTATTCAAAAGGGATGTTGTGCCTGAACAGGTAATCGGCAATGTACTGTTCCGATTTGGAGCGCACGCGGGTGCCATTGAGCGCGGTGTAAAACTTGCCATCGCGCTGCAATTGCCGGGATTTTTGTGCCGGGACGTGAATTTTGTCCACGATATAATCCAGCACGTAGCGTTTCAGCGCCAACAAGTACTGTTGGTCTTCACAGCGCTGAATGAGGAGCTTGTAAAAAACCTCCATCACGGTTTCCGGGGCAAGGTAGCGGGCAAACTCGTCCTCCTCTTTGCTTTTGGTCTCGCTGATGATCCTGAATTTATTGTCGAATTCGTTCACCCCGAATGTGCGCAGCAGGCTGTATCCGAAGCTGTGGAAAGTGCGCACAGTAAGGCCTTCAATCCATTTGAATTTGCGGGTAAAAACCCGTCGGGCGTTGTTTTTATCGGCAGCTGACTTCTTTTTATCTTGCAAAACAGCCGCATATTCCCCGTCTTTATCGGCCGCTATGATCAGGCGGTCGAGCATTTCGTTGGCTGCGTTTTTGGTGAAGGTGATGGCCATGATGTCTTTGGCGCTTACCCCTTTTTCTTCGATCAGGTAGATAATCTTTTGCAGCAGGGTTTTGGTTTTCCCCGAGCCCGCGCCCGCCAGCACCAGCACCCGCTTTGCTTCGCTGACAACAGCTTCGCGCTGTTTTTCATTGAGGAGGGAAAGGTTGGTCATGGCTGTATGCTGTATGGGTACAGGCACAAAAATAAGCAAGTTGGGTGTACAATGCCCTTGGTGGATGATTAACTTGCAAAACCATCAATCCATTCACGTATTTTTTCCATATCCGATATAATTGAATGTCCTTCGCCCAGGCTTTCTTTGATTTTTGGCAAGGCCGTTTCCAGTTGGACCAAATGACTTTCTGTCTTTTCAACATCGTCAAGCCAATAATAGCAAACCATATTTCCATAAATTGCCAACCAGGAGTAGAGTGCTGCGTTGACTTCCCTTGCTTCAATGATATTGAAACAGCGATCATAATATTCGATGGCCTTGTGGAAATATTGCATTTGCAAATTCCCATCTCCTTCAGCCAATGCTTTGGTTTTGTGGACGTCGCCAGTGAGCAAGTAAATTTTCGCGTGCTCGAAACTGTTTTCCTCGAATCGGGCATCCGTATGTTCTATTGCCAGGGTACAATATTGGTCGCTTTTTTCTTCACCCGCCTCCGCGGCGCTCGCCGCTGCCAAGCCATAAAGCAGATGCAATTGGTGCTTCATGCCGTTTGCGCTGTTGGCATTTTCAATGGCCGATTCGAATTGTTTCAAAGCGTTTTGCGGGTCGTTCAACGCTGATAACTGAAGCCCTTTGAGAAAGGTGCCATCTAAATTATTTTGGTTTTTTGCGGTATGGCTGAGCGCAATTATCTGGTCTACATCGTCTACAGGATCTCCCATGATCAAGGCTAAACTCACTTTCATCAATTGGCAGGCATGGGTAAATTTCCGCCCTGTTTTTTCGTCCAGTTCAAAAGCGTATGCGACATAGGATTTTGCCGTCTTGAAACGGCCTTCAAAAATCAATACCTCCACCATGCTTGCTACAAGTTTCAAAACCGATTCATGGTTAAATTCGGCTTGCCAGCACCTTTTTATTACCGAAGCGACATGCGGCAACATTTCCCGGCACGTGCGAAGGCTTTTGGGATTATCGGCATTAAAATAAAAAACAGCATTGGTGAGCTCAATGAATTGTATGACATTGTTTCTGAGGATCCATTTGTCGGTACGAAAGGCTATGTCAAGGAATTGCAGCTGGATAAAACCGTGCACACTGATGTGTTCCTGGTCCGTCTCATGGATCAATGAACGTTCCTGCAAAATGTCCAACAAGCGGTTTTGACCCCTTAGCAACACATTCCTGTAAACCTTAAAAAGTCGGGCAACAATCCTCTGCCACCAATTGGCTCCCGCGGCATTGAACCGCTTTTCTTCATTGTAGACGGTAAACTCCTCCGCCATCGCCACCAGTAGCGACTTGGGAATCTTTTGGCCTTCAAAGCTTGCCAGCACCCACATGGTGATGCCAAATGACAAATAATCACCTGGCCAGCGCGGGTTGAATACTTTTATCCGCTCCCGTATCAATCCTGTAATGGCGAAAAACTTTTCGGCAATCTCCGTTTTTTTGCTGATGAAAGCACGGTATTCCTCTCCTGAAAACAATTTTTTCCGCCTGATGCCCGAGCTGTGAAAAGCGCCGAGGAGTTCTATCAACAATGGATAGCCAGCGCACAACTCCAAATAATTGACCTTTTCCTGGTCGCTCAGCCGTCCTTTGCTGTAGGCAGCCAACAATGCCTCCGACGCGGCTTGGTCGAGCGCAGGAACTTCAATCCATTGAGTTTCTGGCAGGATTTTGTCGCCCGGCGCTTCGCTGGTGGTCACCAAAACATTGCCGCGGCACCTGGCCACCAGCGGCAGGATGGGGTTGAAATCGCGGCAATCATCGAAGATGAGGAGCCAGTGGCTTTCCGTGCCGAGCCAACGCAGCAGGCGCTCTATTTTTCCTTCACCAGCATCCAGGCTTAGGTTTAGCCTGTCGACCAGACCCTCCAGGTCGCTTTCGAATGTTACCGGATTGCTGGCGTTGACCCACCAGACGGCATTTTTGTACCGGCCATTGTCCCAATGCGCGTAGGCAAACTCGGCAGCCAGCCTGGATTTTCCCATGCCGTCCAGTCCGTGAAGCACAACAACTTTGCCGTTTTGAACAAAGAATGTGTTCTCCATTTGTTTCATGATTTCCTCCCTTCCGGTGAAGAAATCCAGCGGCGCCAGGCGTGATTTGAGGTTGTAGGTTTTTGGTGAAACCAACGTTTGTTTGATCCCTTCGAGCAAGCCGACAAATGAGGCTGCTATGGCTTTTTCGGCCTCAAGGTATTCCTGATCCCCAATGTCGCCCACCGTGTTTCGATGGCGCTTCAACTGCTGGAACTGCAATTGAAGCGCCAGGAGATCGGGGTAGTCTTTGAAATCGATTAACTGTCCGGCGTAGTCAAATGCAGCGTCGAGGTGGAGGGCTTTCAGGGCATTAAAGATTAATTCCAGGTTTTGCTTCATGGGCTTTTTTAATGGCCAATTTTACTTGAAACTGGCGGGTTGAAGGGTTTTTTCAAGTGCTTTCAGGATAGTTGCCCCGAGATCGAATGTGCTTGAATTGGGGTGCTGGGCTTTGGGTAGGCAATGATAAGGTCTAGTTGAGATTTGGCAAAATGCCGCGTCAGTTTTTTAAATTGGTGCTGAGCGGAACGCATTTTTGTACAGCTCAAATGCTTGCTTTGCCAGCCTTTTTACCCCAGAGCGCCCGAAAAAAAACGCCCGCAACTTGGTTAATATCCTTCAGCTTTAACGCTTCAAAGCAACCTGAACAATGCTTGTTCACCTCATTTAGCCGAAAATGACAAAACTTTTATCCAATTCTGCCCATTCCCTGCCAGCTTTTCCCGAAATTCGCGCCGCTTTTTCTCATTCAAAAACAAGTTATGAAAAGATTGCTCTTTCCGGCGGCTTTGCTGCTGCTGTTTTCTGTGGCTTCTGTTGCCCAAAATATCCAATTCGTGGAATACGATCTCCCCAATGGGCTGAAAGTATTGCTCCATGAAGACCACTCCACCCCTATCGTGGCCGTTTCAGTCATGTACCATGTAGGGTCGAAAAACGAAAAGCCCAAGCGATCGGGCTTCGCGCACTTCTTCGAGCACCTGCTTTTTGAAGGCTCCGAAAACATCAAGCGCGGCGAATTTGACGATTACATCGACAAAGCAGGCGGCTTCAACAACGCCAATACATGGTATGACCGCACCTATTACTACGAGGTACTGCCCAGCAACCAACTGGCGCTGGGCCTCTGGCTCGAGAGCGAGCGCATGTTGCACGCCAAAGTAGAACAAGTGGGCATTGAAACCCAACGCCAGGTGGTCAAAGAGGAGCGCCGCCAACGCACCGACAACCAGCCTTATGGCAAGCTGCTTGAAGAAACCCTCAAGCGCTTGTATAAGGTACATCCCTACAAATCGTCCGTGATCGGCTCTATGGAAGACCTGAATGCTGCCGTGGAGGAAGACTACCAAACCTTTTACAAAGATTTCTACCGCCCCGACAACGCCATCCTTTCGATCGCCGGCGATATTGACATCGCCCAAACCAAGCAGTTGATTGAGGTGTATTTCAAAGACATCCCGAAAGGCAAAGGTGAAATTCAGCGGAAATTCCCACAAGAGCCACCCATCACCCGCGAGGTGCGCGATACCGTGTACGACAACGTGCAACTTCCCGCACTCATCTATGCCTACCATATACCGGCTCAAGGCACCAAGGATTTCTACGCCGTGAAAATGCTCGGCATGTTGCTGAGCCAGGGCGAAAGCAGCAGGATGCAAAAGATCATCGTGGACGAGCAGCAAAAAGCCGCATTTGCCGGCTCTTTCCCACTCGAACTGGAAGACCCGGGCGCCAACATCTGTTTCGGCATCGCCAACCTCGGTGTTGCATTGCCTGACCTCGAAAAATCGATGGATGCCGTTATCGCCGATGTTCAGAAGACATTGATCACTGCAGAAGAGTTCCAAAAACTTCAAAATCAGGTGGAGAACGATTTTATCTCTGCCAACAACAAAGTGGCAGGTATCGCAGAAAGTCTGGCCAACTACGAAATGTACTACGGTGATGCCAGTCTTATCAACACCGAGCTGCAGCGTTACCGCAAGGTGACCCGCGAAGACATCATGGCCGCTGCCAACAAGTACTTCAGCAAAAACAGCAGGGTGGTTATCTACTGGCTGCCAAAGCCGAAGCAACCCTAAACCAATTCACACTAATCTCAACAATTATAGTCAACGCAAAGTGGTTATGAATGCAGGAATGTGGCAATCATTTTAATATCATGCATTTGTTTCACTCAAATCATGCAAAATCACTGTAATCACAGTATAATTCACCTACAATAATGAAGAATATTCTTTTTCTAAGCATACTCTCCCTGGCCCTTGCCTTTGCTTGTACGCCCAAAACAGGCGGAAAGACCAGCGGAACCAATATGCCGCCCGTGGCTACAGGTACAGCGCCTAAAATCCCCATCCCGACAGGCCAGGTGCGTGCCCAGGCCCCCGCCGCAGGCGATGCACCCAAAATCCAGATCGGCAAAGCCGAAACATTCAAGCTCGAAAATGGCCTGACGGTGATCGTAGTGGCGAACCACAAATTGCCCAAAGTCAATTTTCAAATTTTTGTAAACAACGACCCTGTCCTGGAGAAAGATGCCAGCGGTTACGTCAGCATGATGGGGCAAATGTTGAGTGCGGGTACTAAAATTCGCTCAAAAGCACAAATTAACTCAGAAATCGACTTCATTGGAGCGTCCATGTTCACCAGTGCAAATGGCGTCAACGGCTCCTGCCTGAAAAAGCATACCGACAAATTGCTTACCATTATGTCGGACGTGCTCCTGTTCCCTACTCTCCCTCAAGAGTAGTTTGACAAACTCAAAGTTCGGACGGCCAGCGACCTGGTTTCTCAAAAAGACGACGCCAACGCCATCGCCCGCAACGTAGCCTCCATCATGCGCTACGGCAAAGACCATCCCTACGGCGAAATCATGACCGAAGCCACCCTGGCCAAGATCAACCTTGACCAGATCAAAGCCCATTACAAAACCTATTTCAAGCCCAATATCTCTTACCTGGTTGTTACAGGCGACATCACCAAAGAAGTGGCTGAAAAATACGCCCGCCAATTTTTCGGCAGGTGGGCCAAAGGAGATGTACCGAAACATGTCTATGGCATCCCCCGCGCCCCTGAAAAAACCGTGGTGGATTTTGTGCACAAACCCGGCGCCGTTCAGTCCGTTATCAACATCACATATCCCGTTGACCTCCAGCCTGGCAATCAGGACGTGATACGGGCTAGGGTCGCTAACACCATTCTTGGCGGTAATTACCTCAACAGCCGTGTCAATGCCAACCTGCGCGAAACCCATGGCTGGACGTACGGCGCCCGCACATCACTGAACCCTGATGAACTCGTTGGCTCCTTTACCGGGTCAGCCAGTGTGCGCAACGCAGTGACCGATAGCAGCATCACCGAATTTATCAAAGAAATGCGCCGGATAGGCAACGAATTGGTGTCGAAGGAAGAGCTTCAGGTGGTTAAAAATGTCATCGCCGGCCAATTCTCCCAAAATCTGGAAGAGCCTGGAACCGTGGCCAGCTTCGCGCTTAACACAGCCCGCTACAAACTGCCTGCCGATTATTATGAAAGGTACCTCGAAATGCTGCAAAGCGTTAGCCCGGCCGAAGTGCAGGCCATGGCGAAAAAGTATGTCAACCCCGACCGGGCGCATATTGTCGTCGTGGGCAACCGCGATGATGTTGCCGAGCGCCTGAAGCCATTTTCTGGTACCGGAAAAATCAACCACTTCGATGCTTTTGGAAACCCTGTCACCATCAGCAACCAGGCATTGCCTGCAGGCCTGACAGCCGATCAGGTTATCGCTGATTACGTCAATGCCATCGGCGGCGCTGAAAAAATTGCGGCGCTGAAAGATGTGCAAATGGACGCGACCATGCAAGTGCGCGGCCCTTCGTTCGATGTAAAAACCTGGAAAAAAGGCGGCACCAAAATGGCCATGGAAACAGCCATGAACGGTCAGGTAATGAGCAAACAGATTTATGCCGACGGCAAAGGAAACAATTCAGGCATGGGCCAATCTGCCGAGCTTGAAGGGGAAGACCTCGCCGATGCAAAGGAACAAGCCTTGATGGTGAAAGAAGCCGTTTACAAAACCGAAGGCTACAAAACGGAGCTGAAAGGGATTGAAGAAATTGATGGCAACAATGCCTATATCCTGGAGGTGACCCGCCCTGACGGCAAAAAATTCACCCAATATTTCGACATGAAAACCAGCCTGATGCTGCGCGAAGTAAGCAGCGCCAAGGGCATGGATGGCAACCCAACGATGCAAACAATAGATGTTAAAGAGTACAAACCCGCAGGCGGTGTTTTGCTTCCATCTGTATTCACCATCAGCGGTTTGTTCCCGGTGCCGCTTACCGTCACATTTACCAACGTCAAGGTCAACGAAGGCATTGACGATGCTGTTTTTAAAATGTAAGGCAACTTAAACCATTTTTTTTTGATCAATCACTCATTTTCAATTATGAAGAAATCAATTATACTGCTTGTACTGGCAGTGGCTGCAACAGGGCTTTTTGCTCAAAAAAACAAACCGGTAGCACTGAAAACTGCCGTCGACAGTGTGAACTATGCTTATGGATTCAACTTTGCCAGCTCCCTCAAACGGGTGATGGACAAAGACTTGAACGTAGACCTTTTCATTGCTGGCTTGCGCGATGCCCTGGCAGGCTCTCCATCAATCATGGCGCCTGAAAAAGCAACAGAATGCTTCAATGATTACAGCACTAAAATTTCAAACCCGCGCGCCGAGGCCCGCTGGAAAGATGACAACAAGGCATATTTGGAAACCAACAAAAAACGCGCAGGGGTTGTCACAACAGCCAGCGGGTTGCAATACGAGGTAATCAGCCGAGGCACAGGAACTGTAAACCCAAAGGCCACGGATAAGGTAGAAGTGCACTATGTAGGCCAGCTCATCGACGGCCAGGTGTTCGACAGCTCTGTGAAACGCAACCAGAAGGCAACTTTCGGCCTCAATCAAGTGATTCCAGGCTGGACAGAAGGTTTGCAGCACATGAAGGTCGGCGACAAATTCAAGTTCTATATTCCCTACAACCTGGCGTACGGCGAACAAGCCCGCGGCTCCATCATCAAAGGGTTTTCTACGCTGGTTTTTGAAGTGGAACTGTTCAATATCCTGGAATCCGAGGTACATAGCGCCGACGATGGCCACAACCACGGGCAAGCAGCCCAGCCGGCTGGCAACGACAAGGCCTTGGGCCAGGCATTCCTTGCCGAAAACAAAAAGCGCGCAGGCGTAACGACTACTGCCAGCGGCCTGCAATACGAAGTGCTTAAGAAAGGCGAAGGCACGGTTTCTCCTGGCCCGACAGACCAAGTGGAGGTGCACTACCACGGAACCCTTATCAATGGAAAAGTATTTGACAGCTCGGTACAGCGCGGCGAAACCATCACTTTCGGCCTTAATCAGGTTATCAAAGGCTGGACTGAAGGGCTCCAATTGATGAAAGAGGGCGACAAGTTCAAGTTTTTTATCCCCTCTGACCTTGCGTATGGCAACAACAGCCCGGGCGCTGGCATCCCGGCTGGCGCTACCTTGCTTTTTGAGGTAGAATTGTTCAAGGTCACCAAAAGATAACATGACCCAACAACTCCATTTTAGAGTACTGGCAATGGTGGTCGTGTACGGCATCCTGAAATTCCTGGGAGGTTCTTTCGGGGCCTTGGTGCTGTACCCGGTCACCTTGCTGGTGACTTTTCTGCATGAATTTGGCCACTCCA
>CAYVPM010000023.1:0-10632 GCA_964453475.1 uncultured Saprospiraceae bacterium
ATGCCACCTGGATGCAGGGTAATCATGCCCCGCTCCACGTGTTTGCGGCTCATAAAATCCCCGTCTACGTAGTACAGCACCTCATCGGAGTCGATGTTGGAATGGTTGTAAGGGGCCGGAATGGACAGGGGATGGTAATCATACATCCGTGGCACAAAGGAACAGATCACGAAATTGTGCCCGTCGAAAGTCTGGTGGATCGGCGGCGGCATGTGCAGGCGGCCTGTAATCGGCTCAAAGTTGTGGATGCTGAAGGCAAATGGATAGGTATAACCGTCCCAGCCAATCACATCAAAAGGGTGGTTCAGGTAGTGATAGGGGTAAATATTGTCCTGTTTTTTGATGTAAAAAAGGAAATCTCCGCGTTCGTCATGGGTTTCCAGATCAACAGGTTTTCGAATATCGCGCTCGCAGAAGGGCGAATGTTCCATCAATTGGCCAAATTCGTTGCGGTAGCGCTTGGGTGTGGTGATGGGCCCTGTGCTTTCCACGATGAGCAGGCGGTTGTCGGCATTATCAAAGGTCAGCTGGTAGGTGGTGCCGCGCGGGATTACCAGATAATCCCCATAGGCAAATGGCAGGTTTCCGTACATGGTGCGCAGGGCGCCGCTGCCTTCGTGCACAAAAATCACCTCATCCGCATCGGCGTTTTTATAGAAATATTCCGACATGCTTTTGCGCGGGGATGCTAATATGATCTTGCAGTCGTTGTTTACCAGCACAGGTTTTCTCGAGCGCAGGTAATCGTCTTCCGGCGCCACCTGAAAACCTTTTAAGCAGCGGTGTTTTAATTGTTTGTCATGCACCGTCTTGGCGGCCACGCTGTACGGTTCGCCTACCTGCACGATCTGCGTAGGCGCGTTGCAATGGTACAACAGGGAGTAATTGTTGCTGAAACCTTCGGTGCTGAAGAGCTCCTCATGGTACAAAGCGCCGTTTGGTTTTCGGAACTGGGTGTGGCGTTTGGGTGGCAGTTGGCCGAGCTGGTGGTAGTGCATTTTACTGGATTGTTGATTGGTATTTACTGCGCTGCGGTTTCGAGGCTGGATTCTGCACCGCTAAGTTATGGAATTGTGGCGATAGTGTTTGGGTACTATACTGTGATTAAAGTGATTCTGAATGATTTGAGTGAAACAAATGCCTGATTATAAAATGATTGTAACATTCCTGCATTCACAAGCACTTTGCGTTGACTATGTTACAATTAAATCAAGCTCAATGCCCCGGCGATCGCCTCCGCATTCCCGTGGTCAAATTCCATGGTTCTCAAGTCTTTGGAAATGCTGTTGTCAATGCCGTGCTGGTAGGTTTTGTCGTAATAATGGAGCGCGATCATGGCTGCGCCGGCAAAGTCGTCGCCTTTAAGGGCATCCAGGGCCGTTTTCAGGTTATTGCCCCCAAGTTTTTTACTGATCTTGTTAAAGGCTGTTTCAAGGTCGGCTTTGTCGGTCAAGACGTAATCTTCCAGGAGATTTTGAATACGCGCCTCATCGGGGATTTTGATGTTGATGAGCGGCGCCACTTTCATTTTGGCCCAAAAAGCTTCCGGTATAAACACACGACCGATGCTATGGCTCTCGTTTTCAACCCATATCCTTCTTGAAAGATCAAGGGCCGAGATGCCTTCAAACAGATCGTTTTCAAATTGTTCTACGGTGGGTTGGGGCAATTCTCCGATAAAGCCAAATGCGGAACCCTTGTGGTTTGCAAGCCCTTCCAGGTCAATTATCTGTTCGCCAAGCCTGACAAGCTCATGCAAAATTTTGGTCTTGCCAGATCCTGTTTGTCCACCCAAAACAATCAATTGAAGCGGGCTGCTTTCAAAGCTTTCCAGCACCAATTTTCGGTAGGCCTTGTAGCCCCCAGGCAATGTTTCTACCTCAAAACCGGCTTGCCGCAACAACCAGGCCATGGAACCGCTGCGCTGTCCGCCGCGCCAACAGTGCAGCATTATTTTGCGCTCCGGTGCAAGTTTCCTGGCATCTTTTACAAAAGTCTCCAACTTCGGGCCTACCAGCCGAAGCCCCAATTCCATAGCATCGTCCTTTCCTACCTGCTTGTAAACTGTACCTACTTCAGCCCGCTCGACATCTGTAAAAAGCGGAAAGCTGAGCGCGCCGGGAATATGCCCTTGTGCATATTCTCCGGGTGACCGCACATCAAGCAGTGGATATGCAGCGCGTTTTTCCAACAATTCAGTTATTCCAAGCATCTTTTTGTGGGCTTTATATGGCCCGGTATGGGTTGATTAATTGGGCGTTGCCCACTCATCACTCATCACTCATCACTCATCTCTCATCACTCATCTCTCATCTCTCATCTCTCATCTCTCATCTCTCATCTCTCATCTCTCATCTCTCAATTCCCCAATTCCAGCTGCTCCTTCACCAAATTGTAATAAGCCCCGCGCCGGTTGGTCAGTTCCTGGTGGGTGCCTTGTTCCAGTATTTCCCCTTTTTCCAGCACGATGATGTTGTCGGCGCCGCGTACGGTGCTCAGGCGGTGGGCCACAATGATGACCGTTTTGTTCTTAAAGGCCAGGTTCAGGTTTTCCATGATGGTGCGCTCATTGTGGGCATCCAGGGCATTGGTGGCCTCATCGAAAAAGATGTACTGGGGGTCTTTGTAGATGGCGCGGGCAATCAAGAGGCGCTGGCGCTGTCCCTGACTCAACCCGGAGCCCTCCTGCCCTATCTAGGTATTGTAACCCGAAGGCAGGGACTCGACGAAGGCTTGAATATTGGCAACTTTGGCAGCATACAACAAGCGCCGTCGGTCAATGTTCTCTTCCCCAAGGGCAATGTTTTTGGCGATGGTGTCGGAAAAGATATAGCCGTCTTGCATCACTACCCCGCAGTAGTTGCGCCAGAGCTTGTTGTTGAGATTGGAAAGGCCGATATCGCCGATGCGCAGGCTGCCTTCGGTTGGGGGGTAAAAATTTAACAGCAGTTTGAGCAGGGTTGTTTTACCGCTGCCAGAAGTGCCAACAATGGCGGTTGTTTTGCCTTCGGGGATGATCAAATTGATGTTTTGCAGCACCCAGGGATCGTGCGGACCGCCATAGCGAAACGACAGATTTTGCATACTCAAATCGCCGTTGGAGGGCAGCACATTCACTTTTGAGTCCTCATCAAATTCTTCGTCCCTGCGGGCATTGATCTCGCCCATACGCTCCAGGCTTATCTTTGCTTCCTGGGCGTGCAGGATAAATTGGACCAAGGATTCAAGGGGGGCGTTCATGTGGCCGATGATGTATTGCACGGCCAGCATCATGCCCAGGGTCATGTGGCCATCAATAACAGCTTTAGCGGCCAGCACCGAAATCAGTATGTTTTTCCCTTCATTGATAAAGGCCGCCCCGGCGCGTTGTAGCTGGTCGGTGGCGAGGTATTCCACGTTTACCCGGAACAATTTGGCCTGGATGCGCTCCCAGGCCCAGCGTTTTTGGCGCTGGGCGTTGTGCAGCTTAATCTCCTGCATGCCGTTTACCAACTGTATCAGGGTATTCTGGTTTTCGGCCATTTGCTCAAAGCGCCGGTTGTCCAATTTTCTGCGGCGGTTAAGGAAGAACCCGATCCAACCGAAATATGCAATTGCGCCCAGGAAAAACACCGTGAAAATTACGGAGTCGTAGAACAAAAGTACCAGGCCAAAAACGATCAGGCTGACGATGGAAAACAAGGTCGTCAGCGAAGAGGAGGTCAGAAAACGCTCCACCCTTTCGTTGTCATAGATCCTTTGGAGCAAGTCGCCCGTCATTTTCGAATCGAAAAAGGACATGGGAAGCTTCATCAACTTGATGAGGAAATCCGACACGAGGTTTATGTTGACCCTGGTACCGATGTGCAACAATATCCAGCCCCGGATAAATTCTACCGCCACCTGGCTTACAAACAACATGGCCTGTGCGCCAAGGATCAAATAGACAAAATTCAGGTTGTTGAGCTGCACTCCCTTGTCGACCAATGCCTGCATCAGGAAGGGAAATATCAATTGTATGAAACTGCCCAACAACAATCCAAGGCCTATCTGGACAATGAGCTTACGGTGCTGGCGCAAATAGGGCCAAAGGAATGCAAAGCCTGTCCTGTCGGTGTTTTTATCGCCTTCCCTTTCAAAAAACTCGGGGGTGGTTTCCAGGAGCAGGAGGATTCCCTGGGGCTCGGTGTTCACCACGTCGCTGATCCAGCCATTCAGGAAGTCTTGTTCGTCGAGCTGGATCTTGCCTATTTTGGGATCTGCAACGAAGACTTTTCCACCTTTCACCTTGTACACCACGACAAAGTGGTCCTGTTTCCAGTGGGCGACGCAGGGCAACGGGATATCCTCTGCCAATCGCTTGAAGCCCGCTTTGGCGCCCAATGTGCGCAGCCCGATCTTTTCCGCAGCATCCGATATGCCCATCAGGGATACACCTTCCCGGTCGAGGTAGGAAAGCTGACGCAGGTATTCCAGCGAGTAGTGTCGGCCATAGTGCTTGGCGACCATCCGCAGGCAGGTGGCGCCACAGTCAGCGGAATCAAGTTGTTTGTAAAATGGGAAGCGGTCAGCCATTTTTGTAATTAGTATGGCAAAAGTAGCGAAGTTTTGCGCAATTTGCTCAAAGCTCCCGCACCCAAATATTCCGGTAGCTCACCAAATCCCCGTGATCCTGCAAGCGCAGCGGCGCTTTGCCGTGCGCTATATTTTTGGGCAGCCCGATGTATTCTGTCGTGCCTTTGATCTCGGTGTTCAGTTGCACCAATACGCCGTTGTGGATGACTGTTATCCGCCCGGCGGCAAGCAAAATACCGTCGCTGTTGAAACGCGGCGCCGTGTACAAAATATCATAAGCTTGCCACTCGCCAGGCTTCCGGCAAACGTTCACTAAGGGAATGCTCTGCTTGTACAGGGCGGCGGCTTGGCCATTGGAATAGGTTCGGTTTTGGAAGCAATCCAGCACCTGCACTTCGTAGCGGTTTTGCAGGAATACACCGCTGTTGCCCCGTCCCTGCCCTTCTCCTTTCACTACAACCGGGGTGCGGAACTCCAGGTGCAGTTGGATGTCACCAAAGGCGCGCCGGGTTCGGATGTCACCCGTGCCGGGTTTTACGGTCATGCTGCCATCTGCGCCCAACTCCCATTTGGCTTCCGTGCTGTCTTTCTGCGACATCCATTCCGAAAGGTTTTTTCCATCAAACAACACAATGGCGTCCGAAGGGGCTTTGATGCCTTCGCCTGGTGACACCACCCGTGGCTCCGGCTGCCATACTTCCGTGGCTTTAGGGTCGGTTATTTGGGCGAATCCTTGAAATTGCAGGGCAATACCAAAGGAAAGTAAAAGCAAGCGTTCCGTCATATACTGTGATTAAAGTGATTTTGAATGATTTGAGTGACTTCCTACCCCCTGAAATAGGGCTTCGGCGGGTAAAAAAATAAAAGCCTGATTTTAAAGTGATTGCAGTATTCGAACAATCACAACCACTTTGCGTAGACGATAATTGTAAAATGTGCCTGCGATAATGGGCTTACTGCAGCAATTGGAATTTGTATTCTACCGATTCGATCCGGGGATTTCCGTTGGCATCCATGTTTTCAAAGACGATGGTTATGCCAATTGTCTCGTCGGCTGATTTGTCTTTGCTGTCGAACACCAAATCCAAGCGGCCTTTGCTTTTGGGGGCGATGGTTCCGCGTGGGAAATCCACCTTCGTACATTCGCAGGCATCCACGATGTCGATCTTGATGTCCTGGCCGGAAGTGTTGGTGAATTCGAAAAACATTTCGCGTTTTTCGCCTTTTTTCACTTTCCCAAGGTCAATCATTTTTTTGTCCCAGGTGACGAATGAAGGCTGGGCAGCCGGTGTTTCAGGGGCAGCAGACTGCGCTTTTTGAGGCGTGTTGCAAGCCAATAAGAGGGCCACCGGGAGCAGTGGAAGTAGCATATTGAGTTTCATAAACCGTTTAAAGTTTGCAGGTTGCATTTATTTGCACAGGATGCTTGATCGATAAACAATCGGCATGCCATAACGAAATTACTCCGGCAAAAGTTTTTTCCCCTGTTCTGTTGCTGCTAATATGGCAATATGGTTTTGCTCGATCAGGTTCTTTTGGTTTTCCAAATATTTCAGCGCATCCGCCGCAGGCATGTCTGTAGGCGCTTTATAGTTTGCCATCCAGGCCATCATTTCATTTTCGACATTGCCCATGGTGGTCAACAAATCGGTGTAGGTTGCTGATTGATCCGGCGTCATGGTTGCAGCAATAAGAAAATCTTTTAGTTGCGCGGCCACCCGGTTCATTTCAGCCAAATCTTTCATGGCTACATCATGGAGGTCTTCCGTTTCTTTTTGCAGGGTTTCCACCTGTTTTTTTGAGTTGTTACAGGCGACGGCAAGCATCAAAGTGCAAATGCAAAAAAGTAGTTGTTTCATAATTAGAGCTGGTATGTTGAAAAAGAGCCGCAAAGGTAGCAGGGCGCTGCTTAAAATTGTCGAAATTCGCGGCGAATAAACAGCAGCATTATGTTATCAGCCATTTCCCCCATAGATGGGCGCTACGCCGACAAGACAAAAGAACTGAGCGCATATTTCAGTGAATACGCGCTTATTCGGTACCGTGTATTCGTTGAGATCCAATACTTTATCGCCCTTTGCCAATATGGATTGCCCCAACTGGCGTCATTCGAGGAAGATAAAATTGACGACCTGAACGCAATTTTCGAGCAGTTCAATCTGGCAGATGCCGAGCACATCAAATCCATAGAACGCACAACCAACCACGATGTCAAGGCTGTGGAGTATTTTTTGAAGGAACGATTCGATGGGCTGGAACTGGGCGATTTGCGGGAGTTCGTGCATTTTGGACTTACCTCACAGGACATCAACAATACGGCGACCCCGCTGCTTTTTAAAAATGCGCTTACGGAGGTTTATTACCCTTTGTTGAAACGGCTGCGCGACCAGTTGGAGCATTATGCCCAGGAGTGGGCGCGGGTACCCATGCTGGCGCGCACACACGGGCAACCTGCTTCCCCTACCCTGCTGGGCAAAGAATTCGCTGTTTTTGTGGAACGCCTCGATGTACAGTTGGACCTCCTCCGCGCCGTACCGCACCGCGCCAAATTTGGCGGCGCTACAGGCAATTTCAATGCCCATTATGCTGCTTACCCGGATTATAACTGGCAGCAATTCGGCGATGATTTTGTACTGGAATTTCTTGGCCTGGAGCGCTCCCGCACCACCACCCAAATTGAACACTACGATTGTTTCGCGGCGCAATGCCAGGCGCTTTCCCGCATCAACACCATCCTGATCGACTGTTGCCGCGATATTTGGACCTATATTTCGATGGAATATTTCCGGCAGCAAACGGTGGCCGGGGAAGTTGGCTCTTCTGCCATGCCGCATAAGGTAAACCCAATCGATTTTGAAAACGCAGAAGGCAACCTGGGCCTGGCCAACGCCCTTTTCCATCACCTGGCAGAAAAACTGCCCGTCAGCCGCCTGCAACGCGACCTCACAGATTCAACGGTGCTGCGCAACATCGGCGTGCCCATGGGCCATACCATCATTGCGTTCAAATCCATGCTGAAAGGCCTGGGAAAACTCAACTTGAACGATGGCAAACTTTTCGACGACCTGGAAGACAACCAAATGGTCATTGCAGAAGGCATTCAGGTCATTTTGCGACGCGAGGGCTACCCGCAACCCTACGAAGCTTTAAAAGAGCTGACAAGGGGCCGCGCCGCAGTCACGCGGGAGCACCTGCATGAATTTATTGAGCAATTGAACGTTAGCGATGATGTGAAAGAGGAATTGAAAGCGCTTACACCGCACAACTATGTTGGAAATTGAAAAACTAATCATCATAAATAAAACAAGCCGACTTAACAAAAGCTTTCGGTAAAAACCGTCAACCATCCACCGTCCACCGTCAACCGTCAACCGTCAACCGTCAACCGTCAACCGTCAAATGAGCTACCAACCTGAAAGCCCTTATACGCCGCCAGCAAGCAGTGGCGGCATGGGCAAGCAAATCATACTTCTGGTCTTGATCACCACGGCGATTGTGTTGGTGTACAAGGCGTTTTTCAGCGACGGCGGCCCGCTGTCGAACCTGTTTCAAAACCCGAAAGAGGTGAAACTGACCTACGTGCCTTCCGATTTCAAGCCCAACCTGGATGAGGAAGTAACCTTGCGTATCCTGTCACAGCCGGAGGCCTACCCAAAGGAATTCAACGATCTGGTCTACAACTTCAACATCGCCCTGCTGTACCATGTGGCCAACCGAATGGCCTTACCCGACAGCTTGAAACGCCGCCTGGAGCCGGAGTACAAGCAGCACCACGAATACCTTAAAACGCTGTATTACAACGATTTCGTCAACTTAAAAGACACGTCGGCTACCATGTACGAGAACTGGTACAACGACAATTCGAACCAGGCAGTGCAACTATTCAACGAGGTTGCAGGTAAATACACTTGTTTTTTTGTCACCCAAATTATGGCCACCCTGCTGAAAGCCGATGGCGGAAAAATGTTTGCCAAAGGCAAGAATGTTGATACGCCTTGTGGAATTGCCATCAACGAAGGGTTGCACCCAATGGTGGAGCGCCTGCGTAAAAAAGCCGAAATCATGGACTTCAGCGCCTCCCGCGGCTTGCTGAAAGAAAAGGTGCGCAAAGGCATCGCTGAGTTGGCCACTTACGAACTGCGTAGCCGCCTGGGCCTCGATAAAACCTTGCAATACAAGTTTTTAGGCTTTGCCATCTCGGAAACCGATATCCGGGTAGAAGCTATCAGCGTGGTGAAAGCGGGCTTTAAGCTCGACGAGTATTTTGATGTCACTTTCAGCCCCAACAAAGGTGTGGTGTACGTCACCCTGCCGCAACCCAGCATCCTTTCCCATGAGGTGTACCCGAAAGTGGAAAAGCTGGACGTGGGCTTTCTGGCAGGCATCAGCGGCGCTGAAATGAACAGCAATTTCAACGAATTGCGGCGGCAGTTCCGCCAGGAAGCCATCGATAACGAGCACGTGCTGGACAAAGCCAAGATGCGTGCCGATTCGGTCATGCAAATGCTCATGGGCCCTGCCGTCAAAGCGATGGGGCGCTCCCTAAAACTGGAAGTAAGGTTCCAAAACGCCCAAAACAAGCCAGAAACAGCAGAAGATGTGCGCCGACAAGGAATAGAAAGCGCCAATCCGCCAAAACTGGAAGCGCCAATACCTCCCAGCGACGCCCCGCGCCCGTCGCGCGACAAAAAAAAGGTGTTGGCGAATTGAGCCGGCCAACACCCAAATAATTTCTTAGGTTTGCCGCGCCTTCTTTTTACTGTGATTAAAGTGATTTTGAATGATTTGAGTGACCTCCTACGCCCTGAAATAGGGCTTCGGCGGGTAAAAAATAAATGCCTGTTTTTATACTGATTGTAACATTCCTGCATTCACAACCACTCTACGTTGACCGTAACGATAAAAAACGCGCTCGCAAGCATGTCCAAAGAAACTGAAACCAAACTGTTGAATGCCGCTGTGATTGTTGCAGCGCTGGGCTATTTCGTCGATATTTACGACCTGCTGCTTTTCGGGTTTGTGCGGGTGAAAAGCTTGACCGATCTGGGCTTCAGCGGCCAACAGCTCACCGACCACGGCCTGAGTATCCAAAACTGGCAAATGTTCGGCATGTTGATCGGCGGCATCTTGTGGGGCGTGCTGGGCGACAAAAAAGGCAGGGTTCGGGTGCTGTACTTTTCCATCGCCTTGTATTCCATTGCCAACATCCTGAACGGCTTTGCCACGGGGTACGCAGATTATTCTTTTTACCGGCTACTGGCCGGTATTGGCCTGGCGGGCGAACTGGGCGCCGGCATCACCCTGGTGGCCGAAGTGTTGCCCAAGGCAAAACGCGGGCTTGGCACCATGATCGTAGCTTCGGTCGGACTTTCAGGCGCGCTGCTGGCCTGGGTAATTGAGCATTATTTTCACTGGCGCACCTGTTATTTCATCGGCGGCGGCCTGGGCATTTTGTTGTTATTGCTTCGCGTGAGCGTATCGGAATCAGGTATTTTCAAACATGTGCAGGCGCAGTCGGGCATTAGCCGGGGTAATTTCCTGGCACTGTTCACGAATTGGGACAGGTTTTCCCGGTTTTTGCGCTGTATTTTTATCGGCACCACCACCTGGTTTGTCGTCGGGGTGTTGGTGTTCTTTGCCCCTGAATTTGGCAAAGCAAAAGGCCTGGAGGGCATAACCGCCGGAAACGCCATTGCTATTTGCTACATCGGCTTGATTTTGGGCGATCTTGCATCTGGCATTTTAAGCCAATTGCTGCAAAGCCGCATCAAAGTAATGGCCTTGTTCCTTATCCTCGATGCCATTGCCGTTGCCGTTTACCTGGGCCTGCCTTTCTCCGATCCTGCATACTTCTACGGCTGTCATTTTTTATTGGGTTTCTCGGTTGGTTTCTGGGTAATCTTTGTCACCATTGGGGCAGAACAGTTTGGCACAAACCTGCGCTCCACTGTGGCTACCTCTGTCCCAAATTTCGCGCGGGGCATGCAAGTGCCCATCAACGAATCCTTCAAATACCTAAAAAACCCGGCTGTAACGGGCAGTGTAATCACGGCTGGATACATCGTTGGCTCGGCCTGC
>CAYVPM010000024.1:0-10618 GCA_964453475.1 uncultured Saprospiraceae bacterium
AGCGTTGGTACTTAAATACCAATTACCGGGCCTTGGAACCCGAGCTCACAAGGGTCGTTTTTACAAAAACTATTGAGCAGACTTATGGTAAGAAATTTGGTTATCCTTTTTTGGATTGTATGCATCAGTGCCGAAACAGCGCAAGGCCAAGCCATTGACAGCCTGCAAAATGCCGTAGCTATGATGCCTGATGACACCAATCGTGTCCTGACATACAGACATCTGTTTCGGGCCCTTTATAAAAAAGATCAGAAAGATGATTTGCTTGACGTGGCAGAAAAAGGCTTGCAATTAAGCCAGAAACTCCAATACGAGCGCGGCATTGAATATTTTATCTTTTACAAAGCGAGCGCTCTGGATGTGCTTGGCAGGGGGATTGAGGCTATTCCCGTATTTGAAGAAGGCCTGGCTATGGCCCAAAAAAGTGGCACTCAGGATGCTATTGCGGATTATCATATCAACCTTGGCACTGCGCATCATGGATTGGGGAACCTGGACAAAGCACTCGAAAACTTTCTGGCAGCCTATCATATTTACAAAGTCTCCGGCTTCTCCGACGATTTGTCGAGGGTGCTCAACAATATCGGAGTACTGTACAGAACACAGGGGAAATACGCGCAAGCTGAACAAGTGTATAAAGAGTCCATTGCACTAAAAGAGGTGCTAAAAGACACGATCGGCCTGGCGGCATCCTACCTTAATTTAGGCACACTTTACGCCAAAACCCAGCGCAAAGAAGAAGCCCTCTCCAACCAACAGAAAGCAATAGCCTTTTATCAAAAACTCGATTATCAGGATGATGTTGCAGGTTGCCACAGCCTGCTTGGTGAAATCTACTTCGATTTTGGCGATTTAAGCCCTGCAAAAGCAGCCCTTGAAAAAGCAGCATCCTATTATCAAACCCATACCATTTCGGATTATTCTGCCGTAACCTACCAATTACTTGGGAAGATCGCCATGTTGGAAAAGGATACAGCTTTGGCGAATAAACACTTGCATGATGCCTTGTTGGCCGCCCGAAAATTCGGCCAGCGAGAACGCATTTGGGAAATACTCCGTGCACTTTCCTATACAGAAAACACCTTGGGGAATCACCAAATTGCATTGAAGTTGCTCCACGAGGCTACGATTATCCGCGATTCCATTACAGAAGAAAAAAGGCTTTCCATTTTGGAGGAAATGCAAACAAAATTTGAGGTTTCTCAAAAGGACAGCCAACTGAAAATCAACCAATTAGACCTGAAACAACGCACCCTGGAACGCAATTGGCTCATCGGTGGAGCTTTGTTGCTCTCCCTGCTTTCCCTTGCCATTTTCTTTGGCTTGCGCAGCCGCCTCAGGGCCAATAAGAAAATCGCAGCCCAGCAATCGGAGCTTCAACAACAACAACTCATTCAGTTGGAGCAAAAGTCCAAACTCGCAGCCCTGAACGCCATGATCGAAGGACAAGAAAAGGAACGCAGCCGCATCGCCAATGATTTACACGACGGGCTCGGCGGGTTGCTGGCTTCCGTAAAGTCGCACTTCAATGCGCTCCAGCCTCCCGGAGAACAAGCACTTTTTGCCAAAACCAATACCCTCATCGACGATGCTTGCGGAGAGGTACGGCGAATAGCACATAATATGATGCCCCGCGCACTGTCACTTTCTGGACTGCCGGCTGCATTGGAAGACCTTAAGCAGGGCCTTGAAAAACAAGGCGTTCGCTGCGATCTGGAAATAATTGGCCTTGAAAACAGCCTGGATCCAAACCTTTCAGTTTCCATTTACAGAATCATTCAAGAGCTGAGCAACAATGTCGTAAAACATGCCCAGGCCAACTACCTGCTACTGCAATTGATCCAACGCGACGGCGCGCTGACTATTATTGCAGAAGACAATGGCAAGGGCTTCAACATTGACCATGCAAAGTCTCAAAAAGGCCTCGGACTTTCGAGCATAGAATCCAGGGTAAAGTTTCTTCAGGGCGCCATAGAATGGGACTCCGTCCCGGAGCAGGGTACTATGGTCAGTATTACCGTCCCGCTTTAGGCCCACTTGGCCCCTATATGAATTCCAGTATTTTTTCCAAATCTATGATTTCCGGGAAGCGGCGAGGCCTACCCTTACTTGACCTTTGTACCAACAAATTCATCCACAATAAATTTTAAAACGAAACATCATTATGAAAAACAGTACCATTTTTAGCCGCCGCGGGTTCAATGTTATTGGGTCGGTTGTCGGCCTTGCACTTCTTTTTGCCGCCATTTCCTGCAATAAAGACGGCAGCAGCAGCAATACCTATTTCGAATTTAAAGTAAACGGCGACCAATACAAGGCCTCCGGCTTATTAGCGTATGCCACTGAATTTTCCAGCGACTTTACAATTTATGGCATTCAGGACCAAAACAGCAAGGAAGTCTGCTTTATCAACCTTCCAAAAGGGATTGCTGCCGGAACGTATGCCCTGAATGATGCCGACCACTCCGGTTATTATATAGGTGCCGATGACACCACCTATTCTACCTTTTGGGGGGCTAGTAGCGGATCTGTTACCCTTGAGGAAATTGATGCGGCACACGTTAAGGGAACTTTCCAGTTTACAGTTTTCGATTCTGGGACCGAAACGATCAAAAAGACGCTTACGGAAGGGAAATTCAACGTGAATTTCCGGTAATACGGGATTTATAGCGCCCATCCCCAAATAACGGCGCCGCGCATAGAAAACGCTCAGATCCTTCCAATCCTTGGCTATCCCGAACCGCTATTGCTACACCAAATGCTATGGGAGAAATTGGCGTTTTTCCAAATCCCTCCGCTGGTACCTTTCAATTTAAATGGGAGCAACCTGCTGCAGGAGCTGTTTCGGTAGAATTGTTCAATGAGACAGCTTGCAAGGTGTTTCAAAAGCAGCTGGGCAATTTCCCTTCCGGTTCGGCAACCTATGTACTTGAGTTGGGGCAAAACCTTCCAAATGGTTTATACCTCGCGCGTTTCTGTTCCATCGGCGGGTGCCAACCCGTATTTCTGGCTTTGCAACGGCGATGATTTAGAACCCTGACCTCGGGTTGTGTCAAAAGGCTTAGCTGCGAAAAACGAACCGATTTTAATTTCGTTCGAGCGCTTAGACCTTCCAGGTTTTGAAAACCTGGAAGGTCTTGGCCAAGAAAATCGAAATAAAGTTTGGCGACATTTTCAATTCTGACCCTTTTGACACAACCCCAGGATCAACATCCACTTTCAACATGAAAATTTATCAATACTGTCTTGGATTCTTCCTCGGTATATCCGCCCTATCGAACGCCCAATCAGGCGTCCTGGACCCAACGTTTGGAACCAATGGCCTTGTAACCACGAGTTTTGGATCTGGCAATAAATATGTCCACGCAATTGCCATTCAGCCCGATGGCAAAATAGTGGTCGCCGGCGAAGCATACATCAATGCAGTACAAGCCGAAGACTTTGCGGTAGCGCGTTACAATACCAATGGCACCATAGATGCCAGCTTTGGCGCCGGAGGATTGGTGCTCACCGACATGGCGCAAAACAGCGATGCCATTAAAGCCATTGCCATACAGCCCGACGGCAAAATCATCGTTGCCGGACACGCACACAATGGCAGTAATTATGACTTCGCCGTGGCGCGTTACCTGGCCAACGGTACCCTGGACAATACCTTCGGCGCCAATGGAAAAGTGCTGAAGAATTTCGGTTCTACTGATTTTGGCCTGGCAATGGCCTTGTTGCCCAATGGAAA
Organism: uncultured Saprospiraceae bacterium; assembly: GCA_964453475.1. Classification (GTDB taxonomy): domain Bacteria; phylum Bacteroidota; class Bacteroidia; order Chitinophagales; family Saprospiraceae; genus M3007. The sequence continues at coordinate 3,737 of CAYVPM010000024.1, forward strand.
AATATTGGTTGCAGGCAGAGCCTACAACGGTGCTACAAGCGATTTTGCCCTGCTGCAGCTAAACAGCAACGGTACGTTCGACAATGGTTTTGGCATGAACGGGACAGTAAGCAGCGACCTCTTCGGAACCAATGAAAGTGCCAATGCCCTGGCGATACAATCCAATGGAAAAATCGTGGTCGCCGGCGATACTTATGCCAACAATGTCTCCGCGTTTGCTGTAGCACGTTTCAACCCGGACGGCACGCCAGACCTCTCCTTCAGTGGGGATGGGCGGTTGAGTGCCGCAATTGGCACATTAAGCGATGTTGCCTATGGTGTGTCCATACAACCCGATGGTAAAATTGTGTTGGCAGGGCAGTCGAATACGGTTGCCATCAGCGATTTTGCCTTAGCGCGTTTTCTGGCTGATGGCACGCCCGACCTTACTTTCAGTGGCGATGGGCAATTAACGACGAATGTGTCGCCAGGGGGCGATTATGCCTATTCCGTTGCGCTTCAACCGGATGGTAAAATATTGGCAGGCGGGTTTGTAGCTGGCAGCAATTCCATCTCCGATTTTGCTGTTGTGCGCTACCTTTCGGATGGCAGCCTGGATGCCTCCTTTGGAAACAGCGGCGTTGCGCTTGCCGATTTTATGATGGGAAATGATGTTTGCAACGCTTTGGTCTGGCATCAAAATAAAATCGTCGCCGCAGGCTTTTCCACCAATAACGGCACCGCGGCCTTTGCTGTAGCGCGGTTTTTAAGCAATAACAGCGTCGGCGCCCAGGAACCCTCCAGTATTGATCCCGGATCAGCAATGATATTTCCGAATCCTGTTCAAGATGAAATTGTTGTAGAATACACCTTGTTAACCCAGGATGCTATTTCCTTTCAACTATTTGATCTACAAGGAAATATGATCCAAAAATACAGCCAGGCAACCCTGCAGCAAGCAGGTCAACAATGCCTGACATTGGAATTTCCGGCCCAATTGCCCAGTGGCGCCTATATTTTGCGTCTCCTTTCCTCGAGTGGCAGCATGAGCAGAACCTTGATAAAAAAATGAGGTTTGACCGGTTCATGATTTTGAAAAACCGTCGTAAAATCAACAAACAAACTTGGGTTTTAATAAGCAGCCTTCCAGCAGTTGCTGCTCCTTAGCCTTTAATACAAGCATTCATGTCCATTTTTGGGATAAACTCGATGGGTGGTCGCCACCTGTGGAGAAAAACTGGTTTGTAGAAAAGGCCTCCAGTACTCGACAGGCAGAATCAAAGCACCCTGCTCTATGTGAAAAACAAAAAAATCCGCTCCATTTAAAGTAAAATTGCCGCCGGTTCGTCTTCCCTTTTAAACAGAACCATGCTTTCAATGGCAGCAGAACAAACCATCATCGGCGCCGTCCGGGAATACGGGAAGCGCTTGTTTGGCTTTATCCGTACCCGGGTGAAAACCGATGCCGATGCTGAAGACGTGTTGCAGGATGTCTGGTATCAATTCAGCCGCGTGGCCGATACCGAACCAATTGAACAAATCAGCGGATGGCTTTTCAAAGTAGCCCGCAACCGGATTACCGACCAATACCGCAAACGCCGCGACGACAGCTTAGCCGATTACGAATTTGAAGACGAAGATGGCGACAGCTATTTCAAGGATATATTGCTTGCAACACCCGACACACCCGAGACCGAATATTTCCGTCAACTATTCTGGGATGAACTCATGCTCGCCCTCGATGAGCTGCCCGAAGCCCAGCGAAATGTCTTTATCTGGAACGAACTGGAGGATCAAACCTTTCAGGAAATAGCTGACCGAACGGGCGACAATATCAAAACCCTCATTTCAAGAAAACGGTATGCCGTGCAGCACCTGCGCTTGCGCCTCGATACCTTGTACCAGGAATTTTTCAACGACTAAATCAAATTTTACCATGACAGATACAAATTCAAATTTCAAATTTACGCGCCGGAAAGCCTTTTGGTTTATTGCCGCCCCAATTGGCTTCATCGGTATTGCCATGCTCCTGGGCTGGGTGGTTATGTCGCTTTGGAATGCCATTTTGCCATCGGTCATCGTCGGCGTCAGCGTCATCAGCTTCTGGCAAGCGCTTGGCTTATTGGTATTGACTCGAATCCTTTTCGGCGGTATTGGCGGGGGACGAAGAAGAGGGCCCTGGGGCCGCAAAGGGAAATCGTTTGGCAACGCTCCCGCGAATATGCGCGATCGCTGGATGCAAATGAGCGACGAAGAACGCGAACAACTAAAAGAAGAATGGCGGGAGCGGTGCCGGAAACGCGACAACAATTGAATCCACCGTTCATCCTTTTCCATTTTGAACATGGGCAGTATCCAAAAAAGATACTGCCCATATTTTTTTCAAAAAAGCACAACGGATTTAAAGTAATTATTGATCGACTTCGTCTTCCTTACTATACCGTTCACTATTAAAACAAAAACACCATGCGATTTGCAAAATTCTTTTTCGCCCTGCTTTTTGGGCTTGTTTTCTTCCTAACACTCTTTAAGGTGTTGTTCTTCGGGCTGTTTGCAGCACTTCTCATTGGAGGCGTTTTTATGTCCCGTCGCGCCTTTGGCTATCGCCGGATCAATCGCTACCAACACAATTGGGCAAGCCCATACGATGCGGGCAATTCATTTGAGCCATTCCAAGCTCCACACCAAGCCCCCTTCGAACAAGCCGTCAACCCAAATTGGCAAAAACGCCCCAGCGCCCCTGCCTTCGGCCACCGGATCGAAGTGCAGTAAGCAATCAAAAAGTCACCATTCATAATTTAAGCTATGTATCACGAACATCACACGCGCCCCTGGCGCAATAAATGGCGCGGCTGCGGCGCATGGAAAAACGCAGCACAGTTTGGCTATAACCGCCACTTCGGCGAACAACATGCACCAGGCCACGCACCCGTCAATATCCGCGAAACCGCCGATTATTACGAAATGTTTGTCTTCGCTCCCGGCCTCAGCAAAGATGCCTTCAACGTCACCACCGCCGCTGATGTGCTGATCATCAGCGCGGTAGCCGGCAACGAGGAAGCTTCAGCGCGAAGCCAGTGGATGCACCACGAATACCAACGCGGCGGCTTTGAGCGGCGATTTCAGTTGAACAACAAAATCGACACCGCAGGCATAACGGCCCGGTACAGCGACGGCGTGCTCGAACTGATGCTGCCGAAAGTGCCTGGCGCCGCAGCACAAGGTATCGCCGTGGCGTAATGGTTTTTGAAGGTAGCTGGCTCATAAGTACCATCGGAACATATGAGACAGCTACCGCTCATTATTGAACCTTCACCTGAAAAGTAATGTCAAAATCAATATCGCCACCTGGGCTCGACAAGTCATCCTTGGTGTCTGGTTGGTGGTACAGCAGGATGTTGAGGCTACCGGCGCCGGTACCGGCCGTCCATTTGGTAGCCAGGCCCAAGGGTTTTCCGTTGGCATCCACGTCGTTGTAGTTGACCTGGGTAAGCGCTGTTCCCGAAAGCCTGTACACGAACAGGTGCTCCTCCGCCTCTTCTTCAATTTCTTCTGACAAATCAACCACAGGGTTTTGCGATTCGTCCAGCACAAATAAATGCCCCTGGATGTCCGTAGTTCCGGCTGGAATTACAATTTCATCAATGCTTGCATTGCCCGTGTCGCCGCCATCAGGGTCGCTCCAGGAAAACTCCTGATCAAAGCCGCCCGAACCACTGAGGTGCACGGTAATTTTGGTGATGTTTTCCTGTTGTGTCTTTTTATCTTTTTCACAACCTGCGCTCAATAAAAGCGCAGCAAAGAGGGTAAAAAAAGAAAATTTGAGTTTCATAGTTTGTTGAATTTTAATGCGTTAAAAAATCAAAACACCAGCTTCCCCCGTACACCCACATTAACCCTCGGCTCATCGGCGTAATAGCGGAAGAAATTGAGGTATTCGCGGTAGCGCAGGTTCGTCATGTTTTGGATCGTCAGGCCAACTTCGATTGACTTTCCGGATTTCCCATTCAATTGAAAAGTATGTCCGGCATCCAGCCCGAGCGTGCTGAATGTTGGCGGCGGCGCTTTAAACAGACCTTCCGGGAAACGGGATTGCCGCAGCACCGTCATGGCAAGCAAGCGGACGTAGGTTTCCTTCCTGGTCAATTCAGCGTTCTTTTTCGGGTTCAGCACCCATTTCAACCCGTATTGAAAGCGGTCGGAAGGCATGAGTGGCAACCATTTGTTCGGGTCATTTTCGACTCCGCTGCCCCTTCTCTCTCCCCGAAGCAAGGAAACCCGGCCTTCTACCGACCATTGTTTCAACACATGCAAAGAGACATTACCATCTAATCCTTGAATCACGGCGTTGCTTTGCTCAAACGTATACAGCGGGAAAGTTCCCCGAATGGTCTGAACCCCTTTTGCCTGTGGCTTCAGGTACATAAAGTGCTGGATTTGGTTGCGGTACAGGGTCAGGGTAAACTCCGCTCGCTTTGGCTGCCAATGCCAGCTCAGGTTGGTATTCCAGGCTTGTTCCGGCACAAGGTCGCGCCGCCCGCGCTCGTAGGTGGCCGATCCGTGGTGCACCCCTTCGGCGTACAGTTCGTTCACATGCGGCGGCCGCCAGGCCAGGCCAGTGTTCAGGGAGAGCTTCATTGACTTGTTTACATGGTAAATGCCGCCCAGCGTACCGGAAGCATTGCCAAAAGAAAGCACTTCGTCGATGTTGCGGCTGCCGTTGCCCGTGGAAGTAACATGCGTCCGGCGAAAGTCGTAGCGCGCGCCAATTTCAAACTCCCAGGGAATGGGGTATCGACGCCAGCGTTCCATGACCCAAAGCGCGGCGCCCAGCATACTGTAATCGGGGATCAAGCCGCCCTGGCCCACATAATTTAGCTGATGGGTAGCTTGTACGCCTACCCCACCCTGCCAGTGCCGGATGGGCAGATGCTCCAGGGCAAGATCGAGTGTGTTGGTCCAGATACGGAAGGAGAGCTGATTTTTTTTCAGCAAATCCAGCGGGTCGCTTTTAGGCGGGTGAAAGTCAAATTCACGGCGGTAATTGTACTGCCAGGAATATTGTTGGCTGAGTTTCCACTTGTCCGATAGCCGGTAAACCGTCTTGTATTTCAGCATGTTGTGCTGAATCAATTGGTAGGGGCGGCTGATCTTCCAGCTGAATTCGTCGGTGTTGTTCAGCGGCACATCGCTGCGAATGGCCTGGCCAAAAGCGGTGGTGTCGCTGATATGCGCAGCCCGCAGTATCCCCAGTTTCTGATCGAAGCGGGAATAGCCAAGCTCATGCTGCCAGCACGCTTTTTTCCAGCCCGCCATGGCCGAATAATTCAGCTCACTGACACCTGTGTTGCCCAAATAGTAATCCGGGGCGCGCAAGTTGCCACTTCGCTTCGCCGTGCCCTGCAGCCTGAATGCGAGCGAACGCCCGGGCAAATGCCAGTCGGCAGCACCGGAAGCTACCCCGGCCCGACCATTGGAAAAACCGCCCAGCGAAAACCAGCCGCCAATGCCCTCCTGCTCCCGCAGTACCGCCGGCTCGATCAAAATAGCGCCGCCCATAGCACCCACCCCGTAGCGAACCCCAGCAGCGCCTTTCACCACCGATACCTTGTCGGCTGTAAACGGATCCACTTCCGGGGCATGTTCGGCCCCCCATTGTTGACCTTCCAGCACCACATTATTGGTCACAATGGCGATTCGGTTGGAATGTAAGCCCTGGATAACAGGCTTTGAAATGGTCGCACCGGTGTTGAGGGTGGTCACCCCCGGCAGTTTTTTCAACGTTTCTCCCAGGTTGACACCTTTTCCAGACTCCAAATCAGCATAACCGACGATTGCCTGCGCCTGCGTAGGTGCGGGCGCGATCGCCTTTTCTGTGATAAGCACCTCTTTCAGTTCCGTATTATGCTCCAATTTGAAATCGATCACGGTATTTTCCGTCAGGCGAACGATTTGGGTGAAATGCGCACATTCCACATGACTTACTTCCACCGTGTAACTGGTATTTTCGCACAAATTGGGGATTGAAAAATAACCGGAAGCGTCGGTCATGGCGCCGCGGCCTGCTTCCTTGACAAAGATGCTGGCATAAGGAAGCGCCTCGTTGTTGGAAGCCTCCCGGATATATCCTTGCAATGCGAAATGACAATGCTGTGCTGCCACAGGCCCACCAACGCACAACAGCCCAAAAACCACGATTGTGGCTTTGCTGATAGACATGGTATAGGAATTGAAAAGTTGAAAAATTGCCGCAGCAGGGCAGTATGGACAGCCGCTACCGGGCAAGACCCAGTCAAAGGAGACAAAAGTGCCTCATTTACAGGGCAGGCGGACCGCGCAAGCAGGTCGTATCATGGAGGGTATTCGTACAGCTCGGACTAAGATGAAACGAAGCTTTGGAAATCGGCGCCAACACTGACTTTGCCGACAATGCCGAGACAGACAGCAGGTACGGCGCTGCTAAAACAAAAGCGCAAAGCGTACAATGGTCATTGGCATACCGCTCATCGTGTAAATGTGTAGCGTTCTGCTCGAATTTGGCCTTGCACTGCGGGCCATAATGCTCATGGTGCTGCAACAAACGGTGCATGGTTCCCATCGACCAGCCCGTCAGGAAAATCAGCAAAATTGCCCAAGCGCCAAAGCGCTGATATGTGTTATTTAATTTGATAATGGGATAATTTGATAGTAGCGCATTGCAATGTGGCTCGATTAAAACAGCACCACATGCTTTGGGTTTGCGAATATCGCAAAACATCTTGACTTCACCCTGTTTTCCTGGCTTAATTCGACTAACAGCTGGAAATAGCATTTCCCCTACTATACTTCACGCCGCCAGGCTTAGTGCACAACCCCGTTAAGTTAAGCGAGCGCGTCATGATTTCAACCCACGACTTCAGTCGT
>CAYVPM010000025.1:0-10607 GCA_964453475.1 uncultured Saprospiraceae bacterium
GCCCTACCGCCTGCAAGGCACGGAGGGTGAGCGCTTTATCATCGTGCTGGCCGGCACAGAAAAGGTGTATATCGACGGCCAGTTGTTACAGCGCGGCATTGAAGATGATTACGTGGTCGATTACAATTTGGGCGAGATTGTGTTCACACCCCGCAGGCTCATCACCAAAGACATCCGCATCATCGTGGAGTTTGAATACGCCGTACAAACTTACCTGCGCTCCACAGCGGCTTTTAATACCGATTGGAGGCGGGCCAAAAGCCGTTTTTATTTCAACCTCTACTCCGAGCAAGATGCCCGCAACAACGGCGGCGCCCAGGAACTTTCGCCAGCAGAGCGCCAAAATTTGGCTGCTGCCGGCGACAACCTGCGCAGCGCCTATGCCTCCGGAATCGACACCCTGGAGGCCTTCGACCCAAGCCGGGTGCTGTACCGCATCGTCGATTCCATTGTTTGCGGGGCGCCGATACCTGTTTTGATTTACAGCACGAAACCGGATTCCGCCTTGTATGCCGCCCGGTTCTCCGAAGTTCCGGCCGGTCAGGGTCACTACGTGCTGGCGCCTACAGCTGCCAATGGCCGGGTGTTCCGCTGGTCGCCGCCCGATCCTGTTACCTGCGAACTGACGGGTAATTTCGAACCAGTGGTGCGACTCATCGCCCCAGAACTGCGGCAACTTTGGACGGCAGGCACAGATATTCAACTGTTTAAACGCTCCAGCCTAACTGCAGAAATCGCTATGAGCAACCGAGATTATAACCGATTTTCCCCGCTTGGCAACAACGACAACCTGGGCGTTGCAAGTTTTTTGCGATGGAAACAAGATTTTGAATTCGGGAAAAAGACAACCCTAAGCGGGGAGCAAGAAAGCCGCTGGCGCGGCGCATTGAATGCCTCTTACGAACATACTGCCCGGAATTTCCAATCATTGAATCCTTACCGCCCGCCGGAGTTTACGCGCGACTGGAACACGGACAACAGTCGCGATACCGTGATGGAACAAATCGGGCGCGCCGGTATTTTCCTGGAAAACAAAAAAATGGGCCGGGTACAGTATGAATTTGGTGCATTTCGGCGACAAGGCGTTTATGATGGCGGGCGGCATTTCGCGTCCATGCTGCTGCGCAAAAACGGCTGGGAGCTTGCCGCTGAAGGCAATTTTTTGAAAACAACGGGCTTTCTGGAACAAACACAATTCGACCGGCCTAAAATTGATTTTTCAAAAACGTTTTTCAAAAAGGACTCTACAGGGAGCCAGCCCATCCTGAAAACCGGCCTTTACGCGGAGCGGGAGAAAAATGCCCGCACAGCTGTCGGGGCCGATACCCTCAGCCGGGCGAGTTTTTGGTACGACTTGCTACGCCTTTATTTTCAAGTGCCCCAAAACCAGGGCCGATGGCGGTTTGCAGGGCATGTTTCGCAGCGCAGCGACTTTGCCCCCCGCTTGTCGAATTTCAAAAGAAGTACCATCGCCAATGAACTCAACCTGAATGGCGGCTGGAACAACGATGGCATTCGAAAAAATTATAGCCAATCACTGACCTGGGTGCTGAGCCTCCGGCGCCTCCACATCCAGGATTCCACACTCAGCAGCCTCGAAGCGCAAAATTCTTATCTCGGCAAAGCGGATTACAGCTTTGCTGCCTGGCGCAATGCGCTCATTTTTACCACCAACTACGAATTGGGTTCCGGCCAAAGTCCTAAACTGGAATTCAATTACCTGCAGGTAAACCCCGGCGACGGCCTATACACCTGGGTAGACCGCAACCGCGACAGCATTTTGCAAGTCGATGAAATGGAAATTGCGGTGTTTCAGGATCAGGCGACCTATGTACGGGTATCGGTGACAACGACGGAATACATCCGCACCAACAATGTGCTTTTTGGCCCCAGCCTCCGCTTCGAACCGCGGCAGTTATGGCCGCGCCCGGCAAACAGGACACAGCGATTACTGACACGCCTGAGCACTCAAAGCAACCTCCAGATCAACCGCAGAACCTACGCCGGTGTAGCAGGCGTGCAAGCCTGGAACCCGCTGCAGCTCAACGGACTGGCCGATACTTCCCTGGTGACGCTGAGCGCCGGCTGGCGGAATGCTTTGTTCATAAACCGCGCCGACCCAAAATGGGACGCGAGCATTGCACACGGCGACAACCGGAGCCGATTGGCCATTTCTACAGGGTTTGAAGAACGCCGCAATCAGGATATTTCCCTGCATGGCAGGCTCAATGTGAATCGGCGCTGGAGCCTGGAGTCAGATGTGACACAAATACTCAAAGCCTCTGACAACCAAACTTTTAACACCCGCGATTATCGTATCGAAGCGTTTGAAGCTGGCCCAAAGCTGGCCTGGTTGCCCAGCCGGACCTTTCGCATTACCGCAGCGATGAAATGGAAAAAAAGCCAAAACACTTTGGGGGAAATGGAGTCCGCAACGCAAAGCAACTGGTCGGCCGAACTTACCTGGAACCCCGCTTCCAAGCCCAATGCCCAGGGTTTCAAAGCCAGCACTTCATTGCGTAGCAAAATCACCTTTGCAGACATAAAATACAGCGGACAAGCCAATTCTGTGGTATCGTTCACCATGTTGGATGGTTTACAAGACGGCAAAAACTTCCTGTGGAGCGTCCTGCTGGACAGGCAGCTTTCAAAATCGGTGCAACTGAGCCTGAACTATGAAGGCCGGAAAACAGGGGAAAACAAGGTAGTGCATGTGGGCAGGGCACAAGTGCGGGCGCTGTTCTGAAAAAGCGTTTAGATTTGCAGCCCTATTTATGCTGCTACAAGGTATCCTCTTCGGCATTTCACTCAGTTTTCTGATCGGTCCGCTGCTTTTTGCCGTGGTCGAGGCCGGTATTGGGCAGGGATTTCGGGCAGGGATTTCCGTGGCTGCAGGTATTTGGGTCAGCGATGTGCTGTTTGTCGGCGCGATACTTTGGAGTGTTGATACCCTCGCGGCAATCACCCAGATTGATGGGTTCAAACAGTCGGTCGGAGCTTTTGGCGGCGTGTTGTTACTGGCTTTTGGCGCAGGCAGTTTTTTTTCAAATTCGGGTCAAAAGGCACGAACAGCACTGGCAGAAGAAGGCATAAAAAAACGCAGCTACCTCGCCTGGTGGTTGCGCGGTTTTTTGCTTAACACCGTCAACCCCGGCACTATATTTTTTTGGATCGGCATTATCAGCGCTGTCGTGGTGCCCAACCATTGGGACAAACAGGAAACACTCGTTTTTTTCGGTGGGATGTTGGGCACGCTGGTTATTACCGACACGCTCAAAGCCTGGGCCGCCAAGCGGATTCGGCAATTCCTCACGCCAAAACACATACGGCAGGTGCAGCGGGGCATCGGTTTGATGCTCATGGTGTTTGGGGTGGTACTGATTGGGAGGGTGTTGATTGCATGAAGGTAGCACCGCGTTCACGCGGTCGGGAAGCAGGCCTTCAGGCCAGCGCGAACTTACGAAGGGAGGTATCACCGCGTTCACGCGGTCGGGAAACGGGCCTTCAGGCCAGCGCAACAAAACAATAATTCAAAAACAAAGGAGCTCAACAAGCTAATAAAGCGCTTTTGGGGAAACGCCGTCATCGGTTTGGGCTTGCTTCTTTTTTGGGTTTTGAGAGCCTGAAGGCTCTTGTCCCGACCGCGTGAACGCGGTGCTACCACCACGTTGTTTTGAGAGCCTGAAGGCTCTTGTCCCGACCGCGTAAACGCGGTGCTACCCTAAAAAGACGTGCTTATTTGCGCAACACCTCCGCCACCACGAAAATGCTCCCGATCACCACAATCATGTCTGCTGCTTCCGCCGCGCGTTGCGCCGCTTTGAGCGCGTTTGGAACTGTGGAATAAGCACGGCCTTGCATGCCTGCAGCAGCAGCCTTTTCTTTCAAAACGGCAGCATCTAAACCCCTTGGAATATCCGCTTTGGCAAAATAATAGCGGGCTGTTTTGGGGAATAAACCCAGCACATTTTCAACGGACTTGTCGTTTACAAAACCCGTTACGATGTGCAATTTCTTGAAATTCAAGGTTTTGATTTTTTCAAAGGCAACTTTAAGACCGGCTTCATTGTGCGCACTGTCGCAGAGGATGGTAGGGTTTTGCCCGATGATTTCCCAGCGCCCGATGAATCGGGTGAGGCTTTTTAGATGTTTGAGCCCATGGCGCAGGGCGGGCTCTTTCAACGCCGGTAATTGTAGTCGAAGCAGATCCCAGGCTTGCAGCGCAGTTACCAGATTTTTTTGCTGGTAAGGGCCGGCAGTCTCCAATTCAAGGTTTTGCAGGAATGGCTTTTTGTTTTTGAACACATCGTATTGGCTTTTTTGCGGGAGTATGCCAACGGCGGCAGAGGAAGGTTTTTCCAAAACCTTAAAAATCTGATCTGCAAAAAAGATGGGCGAATTTGTTTCGGAAGCTTTTTTCAAAAAAACGGGTGCTGATTCAGACTGGGTTTCCCCGACTACGACAGGCACCCCGGGCTTGATGATGCCGGCTTTTTCCCCAGCGATCAAAGGAAGGGTATCGCCGAGCATGTTTTGGTGGTCGTAGCTGATATTGGTAATCACGCTGAGTAGGGGTGTGATGATGTTGGTACTGTCGAGCCGCCCGCCCAGACCAACTTCAATGATGGCAATGTCTACACTTTCCCTTGCAAAGTGCTCGAAGGCCATCGCAACGCAAAGTTCAAAAAAAGAGGGTTCAATTTTTTCAATTGTTTTTTTGTTATGTACAACAAAATCAACTACTTGTCTTTTCGGAATATAGACTCCATTGACCTTGATCCGCTCCCTGAAATCCTTGTAATGCGGGCTGATGTACAAACCTGTTTTTAGTCCGGCTGCCTGGCAGGCCGCTGCCAGCAAATGGCTCACGGAACCTTTACCATTGGTGCCGGCAACATGTATGCTCGGGAATTTTTCGTGCGGATTGCCCAGGTGCGCCGCCAGCGCCAATGTGTTGGTAAGGTCTTTTTTGAACGCCGCCGGACCAATTCGATGGAACATTGGCAATTGGGCGTAGAGGTATTCGAGCGTTTCCCGGTAAGTCATGTTGCGTTGGTCTGGTACGGGGGGCTGTTAATCGTTTCAAGGGGCAAAGTTGGGCAAAATTCAAGCTAATTCTTTGGTTTGGCCGTCAGGATTCGTCAATTTTGCAGCTGCTGTTGGAACACAGTCCCTCCGGCTCCTTTCCATGAAAATCGTTTTGGTTTGTGCTAGTAAAATTCCTGTATCCGCTTATATCGACAAGGCGCGTATGGTGTGGTGGTTGGGAAAAGAACTTAGCAAATTGGGGCATGAGGTAAGCCTGATGGTGAAGACAAGCGGGCCTTGTGAATTTGCGAACATACTGGTGTACGACCAATCAAAACCGCTGGCTACCCAAATACCTGCCGACACGGAACTCGTCCATTTTCACGACGAACCGACAGAAAGCATTGAAATCCCCCATCTCATTACGCAACACGACAACAGCGTAGAGCCGCGTTCATTCCATCCGAACACCGTTTTTTTGTCGCACAGCCACGCAGCAATGCACGGGGCAACTGTTTATGTATGTCCCGGGCTTGATTTTTCCGAGTACGCCGTTCCGGAAATGGATTCCAAGCGCCTGTGGTTTCACTTTTTGGGCAATACCAGCCAACGAAAACGCAATGTACGCGGCGCCATCGACCTGGCAGCAAAAGTGGATTCCCGCCTGCACGTTATTGGAGGGGCCAGGGTCAATTTTCAGCAAGGATTCAGCATTTCCCTCAGCCCATACGCCCGTTTCCACGGCGATTTGAGCCCTGGTGGCCGCGATGCGCTGCTGAATGCTTCGAAAGGCCTGGTTTTGCCCGCGCTTTGGCACAAGCCCTTCAGCCTTGGGGTGCTTGAAAGCCTGTATTTTGGTTGCCCCGTCTTTGGTACGCCCTATGGAGCATTGCCAGAAATGCTGGGCAAAAAACCGGTGACCAAAAACGCAGGAACCCATATCCAGGGTTCGGTGGATGCTTTCTTCTCCGATTATGGCTGCCTTTCCATCAAAAAATCAGAACTGATAGAAGCCATGAAAAACGCCAACGACTTTGACCGGCTGCGCTGCCATGAATATGTGCAAGACAATTTTTCTGTACAAAAGATGGCTTATCAGTACCTGCAACTCTATGATAAAGTGCTGCAAAACATACCATTACACGAGCAGGCGCCGGAAATACAAGAACCTGTCGAAGACAAGTTACTGCCCATAGTTCCCTAAAAGTTAATGATGCTTAATGCTGGAATGCGGTTAGCCTTTTCTGCTGGCTCCAGCCTTATCTTTGTGGCTTGCCATTCGCTACATCATGAGAAACATCATCATTCGCCGCGTCATTATTTTGGGCGCCATCGCCTGTTTGAGCTTGCTTGCTGTACAAACGTATTGGGTGCGCCGCACCTGGGATCTGCAGGAAAAGGAATTCAACCGGAAAGTCAACCAGGCTTTGCTCGATGCTGCCAACCAACTGGCCGTCATGACGCCTTTCGATTTGCCAAAACTAAAACTGGTCGCACAGGTTTCTTCCAACTACTGGGTGGTGAATGTCAACAACCCCTTTGAAGCCGACGACCTGGAGTTCTGTCTCGACAAAGCGTTTGAAACCCAAGGACTCAAGGAAGACTATGAATACGGCATTTTTGACTGCACCAGTGATCAAATGATCAAGGGCCGTTTTGTGAAATATTCTCCAGGCAACAATAATAAGGTTGAAATATCCGCGCCCTTGCCCAAGCACGACGACAGTGATTTTGACTACTATTTCGGCGTGCAATTTGTCAGCAGATCCACCAATATCCTGAGCAATATGTGGATCGTCAATGTCTTCACGGCGTTGATGCTCATCACCGTGGCGTTCTTCATCTATTCCATGTTCGTTATCCTGCGGCAAAAACAGTTGTCGGAACTGCAACGGGATTTTATCAATAACATGACCCACGAGTTTAAAACGCCCATTTCTACCATCAATATCTCCACGGATGTGTTCCTGCAACATGAAAAGATAAAAGAAGACCCCCGCCTCAACAGGTATGCAGGCATTATCAAGGAACAAGCGCTTCGACTAAATACCCAGGTAGAAAAAGTACTGCAGTTGGCCAAAATAGAGCGCGACAACATGGAGCTTAACGTGGAGGAAATTGACCTTGCCGCCCTTATTCAAAATATTTCAACAACCTTGGAAATGAAGATTAAGGATCAGCAGGGCTCCTTGATCTTGGACTTGGAAGCTGAAAATGCCCTGATTCAAGCCGATCGGCTCCACCTGACCAATATTCTGCACAACCTGGTGGACAACGGCGTGAAATACTCCAACGACAAGCCGGAAATCCGCATCAGGCTTCACAACGAAAACGGCAAGTTGGTGCTTACCGTGCAAGACAAAGGCATTGGTATTTCAAAAGAGAACCAAAAACGCGTATTCGACAAATTTTACCGCATCCCCACGGGCAATGTGCACAACGTGAAAGGCTTTGGACTGGGCTTGTTTTACGTAAAAATGATGTGCAAAGAGCATAAGTGGAAGCTTACGCTCGACAGCGCTTTGGGTAATGGGACAAGCATTAAAATCGAGATGCCGCAACAGCAATGAGCTATTTGGGCATCTTCTGCGCCACCCAATCCTTGAACAACTTTATTTCCTCCTTCGTCAGGGGCGGCTTTTTGCCTTTGTACGGCATGGATTTTATCTCGGATGCAGGCATTTGAATCCGATCGATGATGTCGTACACATTATCTGCAGTAGCTTCGTATGTGTCCAGCATCTTCTTTTTTCCTGTTTCCGGGAAATGGCATGGCGTGCAACTTTGCTGCATGATGGGCGCAATGTCCTTTTCGTAGGATACCGTTGGTATCTTGACAATTACAGTCTTGCCTTCTTTTTGGGCTGATTTGCAACACAACATTGTCACCGAGTATAGCATTAGCCCGGCTATGCCGCTTTTAATGAGTGCATTCATCATAATTATGCTCAGATTTGGAAAATGTTTTAGGTTCAGGTTGTGGCTGCAAAATAAGGAGGAGAAACATTTCCTTATGTGTTTATTGAAATACATTTGCTGATATTACCAGTTTTGGGAAGTTCTGCCCACCTGGTAAAGCACGCGCGTCGGAACCAATTTCATCTCCATAAAAGCGCATTACGGGCGCTAAAATGCAGCCAACCATGCTAACAAAAATCTACCCAAAACTGCCCATGCGCAACAAGGCAGTTACCAGGGATTTTTACACCCGGCAGTTGGGTTTCCAAATATGTGGCACTGCCGATTACGAAGGTTATTTGATGCTTCAAAAAGACCATATCGAAATCCACTTTTTTGAATTTGCAGCACTCAACCCCTTGGAAAATTTCGGTCAGGTATATATCCGAACCGATGATATTGAGGCGCTGTACCGATCATTACTGGAAAAGAACACAGCCATACATCCCAACGGGAATTTGCAAGTGAAACCCTGGGGGCAAAAGGAGTTTTCTGTGCTGGATCCGGATGGCAATTTGTTGACCTTTGGGCGAGCGGTATGAAGCAGGCCGCAGCTAATGCCGGCGGGTGCACCATGTGAGTATGAAAAAAATCTTGTATAGGTCAGGCAACAACTTGGCTCAAAACGGAGTCATTCCCCCAATCTTCAAACTGTTTGATCTCGTATGCAAAAATCCCTGGTTTTCTTCGCCTTGCTCCTATTGCCAATATCTGCTCATGCTCAAAGCACCTCGCGCCAACGCGTGGCCTTTGTGGTCGCACCAACTATTTCTTACCTGGCTTCCAATCACTATCAGTTAGCTCAAACGCCAAAAATGGGTTTTCACATGCGGCTTGATGGCGAGTGGAAGTTGAAGCAACGGCTGTGGTTGCGTGTCGGCGTCGGGTTTTCGCAGTGGCGTTTCAATACGGACATCGGTAAATTCTTACAATGGCCGAGCCAGGTCGTCAATGGTGTTTATGACCCTTCCCTTCCAGGCGAACAGCTTTTCAAGCAGTATTCCACAGAAATGTTGGCGTTGCCTGTGGCACTGCGCGTTTTTATTGACAAGGAACAGCGTTTTTACGGGGATTTGGAAACTGGTGCAAGCTTGGTTTTTAGGAAAGAAAATGACGCGCTTCGACCCACCTTTGGCGCCGCCTTGGGGTTCCAGGTTACCGCATTCCAGCAATACCAGTTTTTTGTCCAGCCCTCCATTCGCATGGTTTTGCACGAGCAGCTTGAATTGGAGCGGACCTATCCTTACGCCTTGGCACTGGAAATGGGCATCCGAAAAGGCTTGCGCTAGGCCCCCTTCCCCTTTTACATTTTACATTTAAAAAAAACAGCAATATCTCCCCAGGCCTCACGCCCACCCAAAAGCAGTTATCTTTGGCCTCTTAACCCACCTTGAATAATACCACATACATTTGCACTATCTGATTAACAATCTTCTACGCATCTTCCCTGGCCCACTTTATGGATAGTTTGTTCAACACACTGCTCATAGTCCACATCATAAGCGGCGCATCTGGCCTCATCACGGGCAGCCTCAATATGGCCAGAAAAAAGGGCGACCAAAACCATCGACGCATGGGAAAGGTGTTCAGTTACAGCATGTTGACGGCTGGTTTTTCCGCGCTGGCGCTGGCTTCGTTGCACCCCAATACGTTTTTATTCATTGTCGGCATATTCACCATTTACCTGGTAGGATCCGGCCATCGCTATATTTATTTGAGGTTGTTGGGGCAGGCGCAAAAACCAACGCTGATCGATTGGGCACTCAGCACCGGGATGTTTTTATTTGGTGTTGGGTTTTTAGGCATGGGGATATCACTCTTTTTCAATGGCAATAATATGGGCATTGTCCTTCTTGTTTTCGGCATGGTGGGGCTAAGATTTGTATTGGCCGATACTCGAAATTACCTTGGGAGACCAAGGGAAAAAAATTACTGGTTGATGGCCCATCTGCAGCGGATGTCCGGGGGGTATATCGCGGCTACCACGGCGTTTTTGGTCGTCAATATGAAATACTTTCCGGCCTTTATTCCACCCGCTGTTTATTGGCTGCTGCCGACGCTAGTGGTTACCCCTTTAATTATTCGCTGGTCGCGGCAATTTCGGGCAACCTAAGCTGCGCGGACAAGCAAAATCAATGGGCTCATACATGCACAGTAGCTTGGGCGTATTTGCTGCTGTGCGCGCTTTCTTTCCAGCAATCAAATAATGGCAAAAGACATGTCGAACGAAGCTGCCCAAGTCCTCCTGCCAAGCCAAGCCCTCGACAAGGACATGGAATTCTATACAAAGCTCGGATTCAGGCTCGACCATATCTTCCCGGCCGACGACCCGGCGGTGGCCATCATGTCGGGCTACGGGTTGCAGATTCGTCTGGACAGGCATGCCCATATTCCGCCGCCAACGATTCATTTGTTAAGCGATCATCCTGAGCAGGTGCATCACGGCGAGCGAGCGTTCACGGCGCCCACTGGGGTTGTTTTTAAAGTTTTCCGGAATTCGAATGACTACCATATCCCGGCCACCCGGCACAAGTTCGAAGTGCGGCAACTGCAAGACAGTGCGCCCTGGGTAATCGGCAGGGCCGGAATGTTGTACCGCGACCTTATCCCGGACCGTCTGG
>CAYVPM010000026.1:0-10602 GCA_964453475.1 uncultured Saprospiraceae bacterium
GATTCAGACCACCCTTGTGAAATATATCTTTGTTCTAAAATATTTCCAACAGCATATAAACCATTTTCACATGTTTTATCGATGATATCCGAAAAAGCTCTTTCAACACGACGAATTTCTTCATTGTCAATAGAAGTTGAATTAATGATGGATAAGGAGGTTGCCACAAATTGCGTGGAACAATTGTGGCATCCTCACTTTTATGGCCCTTACAGACCAGATGGGTCAAACTGTCGGGCGATACCAAACCATTTGACGGTCCGTTCGCCCATGCCCGGCGCATCTATATGGATCAGGTAAACACCGCTGGCAACTGGTATGCCTTTGCTGTTTTTCAAGTCCCATTCGACATCGGGTATAATTTGGTTGTAAGCCTCGTACTGTGTATTCCGGTTGTACTGACGAATGAATTTTCCATCCAGTGAGTAGATCGTGACCTTGCAATTTCCGGGCAAGTTGCTGATTTTCACTATTTGGCTAAACTGCGATGTCTCGTACTGGGAGAAGCCGTAATAAGGGTTTGGAACTACCTTGACGGAATCAAGGGCGTTTTCTACTTGTGCGGCATTCAGGTCCTGGCGGCCACGGCCATCAATTTTGAAGCGGTAGCGCGGGTGTCCGATTTTCCTTTTCTGCGGATCGCTGTCGCTGAACCAGGTTTGGTATGCATTGTCGACACGGAGTTTTACAATGGCGTCGTTGTTCCGGGGAATCAAGCCATCGGCGTAAGACCGGAGCGGCGCGACATCTGAACCGAACAACATGCCTGCCCAAGCGATTTGTTTAACGCGTGCAATTTTCGCGGTCGGACTGGTACTCAACTCTGGCGAGAAGCCCCAACGCAGGTAAGCACATTCATCATAGGTCGTATTGGTCACATATACCCAATGTTGGCCACCAAGCTGCAAATCGTAATAATTTATTGGTGTGTTAGGGCCAGGTGTGAAACCTGCTCTAAAGGGTGCGCTCGTTGGGTTCCACATCATATCGCGGCCTGTGTAGCTTGGGTCGGCGGCTTTGGAGAAACAAGAATTTTCGCCAAAGAATACATTGAGCCTGCGACCAGTTTCCACATCTATGGCATAGCCTGGGAACCAACCCATGCCGCGTAGCGGCTGCCCTTTTTTAGCGTTGTTCACGGTAGTGCCGTTCGGGTTGACCAAAACATCTGGCTCAACAGCGCCATCCGGATCAGGCAGACCATCGCCGTTGGCATCATCTTTTCCTACGGAGAGGCCAAAACGGACATCGAACATATTCCTCAATTTTGTCGGCGTTGCAGGGTCGCCTTCCGTCGAAAAGCCAGGGAATTTAGGATATTCTGTTGGCGTAACGCTGGTGTAAGGGTAGCTGGCGCTTTCAATAATTACACAGCGGCTCCACTTGCTCTTGTCGCTGGTGAATACAATGTCTACATTTGGCAGTGCGGCCAACAAGTTGGCACGGGCCCCATCGTTGCCCATCGCGCTTCCGTTAAAGGCGTTTTTGTCAGACCAAGCTGGCGACACAAGGAAATTGGGTGAATTGCCGAACTGGTTGCGCCAATCGCACAGTGGGTAAGGCACAAAGAAACCATCACCAAGGGCGCTAAGCCCTTGTGCGGGGTCGATGTTGGCATCAGGCTCCAAGGGTGCGGTTTTCACGAAATTGAAAATATTGTCGCCCTGGTCAGGAAGTCCAACAATCCAGGGCTGGTCGGGGTTCTGATACTCTATCTCAGCACCGATGCCGCCGTTTCTGTCATCGCGCTTTTGACCAGGTTCCCCGGTTTGGGCGATGGTGACAGAAAAACCATATTCGAGCACAACCTGTTCATTGAGCCTATCTATGGTCTTTTCGGAGGCGATGATTTGCCCGTCGGGCAATTTCCGCAGGTTCCATCGAGCATCGATAGCAAGGGTATTGTCCGACATATTGCCGTCTACAAACTCCAGTTCATACTCGCCGTCCTTTACTTCAAATGGGTTGAAGATGGTGACGTTGAGTGGCCCCCGGCCATTTTTGTAAGTCAGGGTGCTGTCATAACCCGGTTGGAACATACGGGTGCGGGGTTCGTCGTCTATTTCCACAAAATTACCGCCAACACCGGCGCCTTCATAGCGGGTTATTTGAACGCCATCGCCATAAGCGGAGTTGAGGGCTACGTCCACAATCGGGCGCGGAATTACCGTTTTCACCTCTACGTTCAAGCGACCGGGCAGGTAAGGGCGCTGTTGACCAGAAATTGGCTGCGAAAACGGATCAAATGTTCCATAGTTGTTGTAGCCGTAAGCGATAACCACATAATAATATTTTTTGTGGTTGATCAGGCGCTTGTCGTTGCCGGTCGCGAACCTATCTTCCTTTACACTAAAGGTATGGCGGATACCCAAATCCTGACCTTCTGCCACCAATTCAGGGGTGTACAGCTTTCTGGTTGGGTCAGTGGGATGGGGCAACTCCGTCCAGTTATAGATTTTACCCACGTTGTTTTTGACATCAACCTGGTAAATCAACCTGGAGCGGTCTGGGTTTTCATAATCAGCCGCCGAAACGTTGGGATCTTTCAATTGAAAAATCTTGTAGCCTTCAAACTTGTAGTTGACCGATTCGCGTATGGCGGGATCCGGGTGGTTTTTCAATGAGTCTGGCGCCAGAAAATCTGGCTCAGAATAATTTTCCCCGGCATTGTTGTTAACAGCCTTGTCAGGATTATTGGTCAAAACGACAATAATCTCGCGATTGAGTTCCACCCAGTCAGCATCGGGTGCATCAGGGCCGTCCAACACTTCAAAGCAGTTGTCGAAAAGGCCCTGTGCCAATTTGTCGGCACGGAAAAGGCCTTCCAAATCTGCGGAGCATTGGCCAGGAATGTCTGGCACCCATGGAACCCCAATAATCAGCTCGTTTACAGCGCCTGGAAGCAGGGAAAATGGCCCCGAGGCTTGCAGCGTCCGGCGGTCTCCAAACGGCAAGTTAGCTTTGCACATGCTCCAACCGTTTACATCGTTCGGCGGTTCTGTGAAGGCATACTTAATAGGCTCAGTACCGCCATAGCCACTGCCGCCATAAGTAAACGGCGTCCTGTCCTTCCAATACCCTGTCAGGTACTGGTAAAACTCTGCAGGGGCAGAAGGGTCGGTTGTGGCAGGAGGAGGATTGTTGATGTTGTTGTTGTAATAAATAAAAGAGGACATCGGGAGCTCTACACCATTGGAGTCGAGCGGGCCACGGAAATAGTCAACGCCCAAAATCGGCACTTTGTCGCCATAAGTCGGTACACCGTCGCAAGTAGCGCCAGGCTGGCCGTCTACGGCATCCTGGTTGTACACGTACATCAAGTCTTTGGCGGTATCGCAGCCAACAAAATCGTCGAGGTGGCAACCCAGGTCAGGGTCTGTCCACATGGCAAAAAATGTGGAGTCGATGCGCTCTGTAGCACGGTTGATCAGCTTGTAGCGCTGGAAGGTCATGTCGTTCAGCTCATCGGTGGTTTGGTAGCCGAATGCCTGCACCTGCACTTCCATCTGAATGGCCTTGCCGTTGGTGTTGCCGTGGGGCTGGCCTCCACCGTGGTCGTTGTATATCCAAAACACCATTTCATCCGGGTATTTGTCCAACGCACATCCGCGAATTTCAATGGATGGGTAGTCGCCTTTGAGCGGATCGTACAAACCGTCGTCATCCTTATCGAAAAAGCCTGCGAGCGCTTGCTGTGTGAAAGGCAGGTCGAAACCCCAGACATCCACGAAATATTGGTTGCCTTTGGCCGGCCAGCCCCTCAGGCCGCGCGGGATGTTCGCTGGGCTGAGGTCGCCTTTTGAAAGGTTCGACAGGTGTTTGCGAATTTCTTCTCCTGTCACCTTAAAGTGGCGATCCCAGTTGTCGCAGGTAAATTGTTCCGTGATGCCTAGTTCTGTCAGAGGGCCAGGCCAAAATTCATTGTTTGCTCCACTGCGGTAGTCTTGGCAAGCAAGCTTCAGGTTGCCCGCCGGGTCGATGCCGCCGAGCCAAACCGAGCCAGCAAAAAGCGAAGAAACCTCCTGTTGTCCCGTAGAGACATCCACTTTTGGCACGATATAACGGCCATCGGTGAAATCCCACCAGCAGTCGCCTCCTCCCAGCAAACGAGCGCGGACGTTGTTGATGTCCTGATCGATTTGCGATTGAGAGTTGGCGCATACATCGCGGTATTGAGCCTTTGCCGACTTGGTGGCTTTTCGGGCAGTTGGATTGTTCCTTGCTGAAACCCCCAATGCGACGAAGGCCAGCAAGAACGCTATCCAAAGTCTGTATGTACGCATGATTTTATTTTTTTATGGTGAAAAATTTAATTGTATACTATGATTAAAGTGATTTTGAATGATTTGAGTGAAACAAAAACCTGATTTTAATGTGATTGTAACATTCCTGCATTCACGACCGCTTTGTGTTGACCATAGTTGTGTTCAATGTTTTAGAATTGGAATGCTGCCCCTACATAAATACGGCGTGGGAGCGTGAAGTTTCCTGGATTGCGAACCCGCCAGGAATAAGCATCCAGGTAGGCTTGCTGGCTTGCACCCTGGGCAGGAATCCCCGCCAGTACTCCCTGGCCTTCTGCAGATGCAAGGTAGCCGTCGTCGGTCGGCGAACCTGTGGTGCTATAAACACCAACGATGTTCTTACGGTTCAGGACATTGGACACACGGAGGTAAACATTAAGGCTCAGCGGTTTTTTGCCCTCTTTTGACAAGCTGAATGTTTTATCAAAACGGACATCGGCATTAAAGCGCCATGGCAAGCGGTTGCCATTGATAGCGCCCAGGGTTCCGCTTCCGCCAAAGCGCTCAGCACGTTGGGTAGCCGTGTAGGGGCGTCCTGAAGCAGCTGCTACTTGGACATTCACGCCAAAATTGGCAAGGATGTCCTTGTTGCCGATACGCGGGCCATTGTAGCGCTTGCCCTCATCGTAGCGGTAGTCGATGATGGCGCTCAGGTTATGGCGCTCGTCGAAATCGAGCGGGAACAGGTTCCGCAGGTTGCCCAATCGCGTAAGGCCGCGTTGTGAATCGGCACCCGAACCGGTTGCGTCTGCAAACTGGAGGGTGTAAGCCAGGCGAAGCTCGGTGTTCAAGGTGCGGCGCAGGTCGTACTGCCATGTAAAGCCTTTCACCGTACCGAAGTCGATGTTGCCATAGGTTTCATACCGTCCAATAACCGGTACGTACTGAATCAGGCGGCTCTGGATCATGTCCCTTTGCTCGCGGTAATAAGCGGAGAATTTGATCGCCGAGTTTTGGTTCAGCTTTTGTTGGAAACCAACCTCATAGTCTACCACACGCTCTGGAAGCAAATTTGCGTTGTTACCAGGTGTACGACCCGGTGTGTAGAAATACACGTAGTTGAGCGGGGTCATCTGCCAGTTGCTTGGCGGGCGCTGCACCAAAATGTCGTAGTGCGCAAAAAAGTTTGCATCTTCATTGATCGGGAAAGAGAAGGCAAGTCGTGGCAGCCAGTTCACTTGTGGCGTGTAGTCCTCGAATGAATTATCCGGATCGAAACGCGGGTCGAGGATGTTGTCACCTTTGACCGTATCGAGCAGCAGGGGCGTTACAACGCCACCGCCAAAGATCACGTTGCCGTCATTAGCTTGTGTACCATCCGCAAAGTACCAGGTATTGCCATCGCGGAATGCTTTAACTTCTGTCGAGTTCGGACCACTTACATATACGCTGAAATCATCTCCAATATTCCCTGGGCGTGGGCCAAGTGGCAATGTGGCATAACCCGTTTTTGCATCCATTATTTGATACAGAGAGTAGATATCCTTCATGACTTTCGTATTCAGGTCGAAGCGCTCTACACGCATACCCAAGCTGAAAATCATTTTGTTGAAGGTGAACTTATCCTTGATAAAGGCTGCCTGGTATAACGGTTGCAAGGGTGCAACAGGGAAGTCGCGCACACCATCCTTATCGGTGCTGGTAAAGAAATCTTTAAAGGTGATGCCATCCTCCAGCTTATTACCCAGATAATCATATCCGTAGTAGCCGATGAGGCCCTGGTCGTTGAGTTCACGCGCGCCAAACATATCCAGGGTGATCTGGCTTGGGTCCAGGCCGTTAACATTTACCCATTCATCAATACCCATGCCGAGGCCTTCACGAAGTTTTCTGTAAAATTTCTTGTCCGGGATATCAACCACTGCATTGGCGTAGAGGTTGATAGAATCACCAATGATCGGGCTCCAGCGGTCGTCCCAAAAGCGTCCAAGAACGCGTGTGGTGTCGAGGCCATTGAAGTGGATGTTGGCCGTTTGGGCGGCGAGGTTCCACAAGCCGCGCGGTGCTACCGTCCAGTTGCGCTCCGTGCGCTGCTCGTTAATCAAACCAAACTGGATGTTGTGCACGCCGCTTTTTCCCAATTTCAAGTCAAATGCAGCAGACGCATTTATGGTCATGATGTCTGCCTCATTCTTATTGTAGCTGTTGTACAACAAGTTGACATTCGGGTACATTCCCGACCAAATATCGTCATAAGTGTCAGAAAAAAGGCCGTTTTGTGCAAAATAGGAATTGTAAAACTCTGCGTTGGCGAATTCGTTGTAGGCATCAATACCAGGGTTTTGTGTACCTGGGGTATAACCTTGAAATGATTCAAAATTATCGATGTGCCGAATGATGCCATCATCACCTGGGCCTGCAATTGGAACATAGTCGAAGGCAAAACGCCCCAGGTAGCCATAATCCATGATATTGGTGCCGTGCCGCTTGTCTGCAGTGTTGCCCGTACCGCGCTCAAAGCCGAATTGGATTTGGTAGCTGGCATTGGAGATGGCAACTTTCCTGGAGTTGTCGGACTCCTCAGGGGTGCTGCTGCCCAGGCGATGGCGCAAACGTGCCAAACCGCGGTAGCGTTGGTTGAAAGCCGTAGGGTTGTTCTGCGCATTGAGCAGGCGCCAGCCTCCCGGGTCGAACTTGTTTTGCACGTCTTTATAGGTACCAGTAATGCTAAAATCAATGTTTTCCGTAATCCGGAAATCAAGCTTGCTGGTGATGTCGATATCCGTACGGTCTTCGAACGGGTTGTACTTATAGGTGTCTACGCTGTCCTGGGTGAACGTTTCAGCTGTCGATACGATACGGCCATCGCGCAAACGCAAGGGGTGCGCAATCGCATTTGCAAGTGGGCCGTCCTTTGCCCTGAACACCGGAAGCGCCGGCGGGCGGTCGTCTTTCTGGTAGTTGTACTGCCCTGAAAGGCGGAAGCCGACCAAAGAGCGGGTAGAGCCGTCCGGCATTTTTTTCCGGAGCAGCGGACCGCTTATGTTGGCCGTCAGCAAGCGCCAGCCAAATGGATCAAGTCCCTCAGAAGTTTCTGCTTCTACCGTACCGTGGTACTCGCTGGCTGCTCCTTTGGTAATGATGGAGATAACACCGCCGGTCACGTCGCCATATTCGGCGCCTAGACCACCGGTAATGACCGAAATCTGTTCGATGTCCTGCACCGGTGGCGCAGAGCCCGAAACACGGATGCCGTCAATGTAGTAGTTCGTCGCATTGGAGCGGGAACCTTTAATATTGATGGCGCCGCCATCAATAGAAGTGGTACCTGCTGTAGTGGCGACGATCGCATTGACGCTACGCGTAGGAAGGTTTTTGATTTGGTCGGAAGTCAATGTTTGTCCGCCGGAGGTGTTGTCCTGTTCAATGAGGGGCACCTTGAACGCACTGATGACGACCTCAGTCAAGATGCTGTTAGACAAGGTGACATCAGGAAGGACGTTGAGCTTTCCAGACAATACTTGTACCCTGGTGACACGTTGTGTCTGAGAACCAGTGTAGGTAATTTCTATGTCGTAAGCGCCGGGATCCAGCGCCAGACGAAAGTTACCATCAAGGTCTGTTATTGCACCGCGCACCAAGTCATCGCCTTTTAGGGCTTTAACGGTGGCTCCGATCACCCCTGCCTTGCTATCGTCGATTACTTTGCCAGACAAATAAGTAGTTGACTGAGAAAGAGCGACCCCAAAGGCACATAGGAGCATCGCAAATGTTAAGAGTAAAGAACGTACCATAGAACTGTGGTTAAGTAAATAGTTGCGAAATATACTGTGATCAAATTGATTTTGATGATTTGAGTGATTTAAATTTCTTGATTTTCAAGTGATTACAAACATTCAGTTTTCAAAACCACTTTGTATTGGCTTTAGTGTTTTGGTTATTTTATCTAGTAGGACTGAGGCCAATAATTTTTTTGATTCGTGGGTCCATCCGGCGATATGGGGGCTTAGGATTACGTTTTCGAATTTATGGAGTTGAGCAAACATTTGGCGTTCTTTTTCGGTAAAAGTTTCGGGTTTTTCATTTTCAAAAACATCCAGACAGGCGCCACCAACCTTGCCAGCGGCCAATCCGGAAATCAAATCGCTGGTTTTCACACATTTGCCCCGCGCCGTATTGATCAAGATAAAACCCGGTTTACAATTGCCGATAAAAAGATCGTCCACAATGTATTGCGTTTCCCTGGAAAGTGGCAAATGCAGGCTGATAATATCTGCTTCTGCCTGTATCTTTTCCTGGTCAACCGCTTCTACCCAAGGCATATCCTGCGCATATCCCGCTGGTTTGTACTTGTCGTAAGCCAGCACCCGCATCTCCATTCCCTGCAGTTTTCGGGCGAACTGGCTGCCCGTATGCCCAAATCCTATGATCCCAATTGTTCTCCCTTTCAACTCAAATCCCCGGTTTGCCTCTCGCCGCCAAATATTTTGCCGCACTTCGCTGTCGCTGCGCAGCAGGTTGTTGGCCAAGGCAAGCAGCATCCCGAGCGCTTGTTCTGCCACCGCGTTGCGGTTGCCTTCCGGGCTGCTGAGCACCGCTACTCCTTTTTCCGCCGCATATACCTGATCCACAATCTCCATCCCCGACCCCAACCTGCCAACAAACCTGAGTTTTTTTGCCGTATCCAGGAATTGCCTGTCTACGATGATTTTGCTGTTGATGATCAAACCCTCGTAGCCTGCAATCAAACCCAGTGTTTCCTCGGGAGAAATTTTCGGCTGGTAATCGCACACAAACCCCAAATCTGTCAAACCATTTGTCAATATCGAATGGCAATCATCCGTGATGAGCACTTTTTTCATGCCTTTGATGCGTCGAAAATAGGCTTATTAATTGTTGTAAAATTGGTCAAATGTGTGAATTGGGCTTGTCGGGATATGAGTGTGCCAATTGGTTTCGTGAAAGAAAGGCCTATAATTTGGCGCATCGTCCCGCTTAACAGAACTTTGCAGCGCAGTTTCGCTTTTATTTCCACCAACCTATACCTCTTTCCCGACAAGCGGCAAAGATATTCAGACAAGTATATGAAGCACATCTTTTTTTTAATTCTGACAACATTGGCATTATTTAGCTGTAATTCACAGCAAAAGGCAGAAAAACACACGCTTTTTTGTTATGCCCGCTATGATGAACCCTTAAAAATTGCCAAAGCAGAGGCCACACTGCAGGATGAGGTCAACAAAACGTCGCTGGAAATACCTGGCGGGATTCGGTATCAAGGCATGGAAATGAAGCTGACGCCAATTTATGGCATGTCGTACCGCTACGAATACCCCGCAGCCTTTTTGGCAGAACAAGTGTTTGATTGGCGTGATGCCAACAATAACAAGCAGGTTTTTCGCATGAGCTTCGATGCTGTAACGAACTTTTCCCTGAACCAGCCCAGCATCTCCTTGTCGGAACCCACATCGCTCAAATGGGAGGGAAACCCCCTTGGCAAAGGCGAAACCATGGTACTAATGTGGGAAAATGCCCAGGAAGGGCGAACCCTCCCTCTGGAAGTCGCTTCCTCTATTGGTGTTCCATTGATCGAAATACCCGCTGCCAAGTTGAAAGAACTCAGTCCCGGCGACTGGACGCTGTACCTCGTGCGCAAAAAACTGGTCAAAGACATTATTGCCGGAATGCCGGTCAATGGAATTGCAGAATATTACAGCTCAGCGATCAGCGTAAAGGTGAAGCCCTAAAAAAACACCCTTATTTGCCAATGCGCGACATGGCGCCGTATTTACCCTGACGCAGAGGCCGCACTGTGCACTGTCATACGTTAGCTTTGGTACGAATACACTTTTGACATTTGTTCCCGAAAAAAAGCGTGTTCCTGTGTCAAACTTTTCACCCGAATATACAAAACTAAGAAAAACCATGAACTGGGAAACCCTACTTTGCCTGGGAGACAGTATAACCATCGGCGCGCGTAGCTATGCCGGCTACCCCGAATATGCTGCATCGCAGCTGTCCTCACAACTTGGCAAGGATTTCAACGTCCTCAACTGCGCCGTTTCCGGCAATACCGCCATTGATTTGTTGCGGCACCTCGATGAAAAAATGCCGGTAATTTTAAGCCAAAAGCCCGATATTGTCAGCCTCCTGATTGGCACCAATGACATAAAAAACAACACCAGCCCGGAGAACTACCGAATGGCCTTGCGCCTGATCCTGCTCAAATGCAGGTTGATTGCAGGTTGTAACCACATTGTGCTGCTGCACATCCCGCCTTTGGCCAATGGCATGAAATACCCCTATCATGCCGGTATGAATAGGTTGATTGACAGTTTCAACCTTATTATTGAAGAGG
>CAYVPM010000027.1:0-10529 GCA_964453475.1 uncultured Saprospiraceae bacterium
TGGTACAATTGGCCTATGCTTTTTCGCAAGAAGGATTGAACAATGAAGCCCTATACGACTTCGCTTCGGGCTTGTTTGGCAATAAGAGCCTCGCCACCGACTTCCTCTTTTTTCTTTTGCTTTTCAATGTGCTGTTGTACCCGGAACAGCCGCGTAAAAGTGATTTCTGGATCGCTGCCGGGATGTTGACAGCCTTGATACTGCTGTTACAAACCCGGACGGTGTACCTGGCCCTGGCTGCTGCTGCACTGTTTTATTTTCTGGGCCGCGCCCTGTTGGATGCCGATTTCAGGAAATTGTTTTTGAAGCGGATTTTGCCAGCGGGCACTGTTTTAGTGCTGTTGCTTATAGGATTTGTCGCCATAAAAGGACGCGGCAACTCCCTGGCCGAGCGGCTCAACCCGAACACCTACCTGGAAAGCACCACCGCCAACGAACGCCGCTTCGTATGGTACAAGACCGACGAACTCAACAAGGATCATTTTTGGCTGGGCGTGGGCAACGGCAGCTGGAAATTCTGGTTCCCCTCCAAAAACATAGCTGGTGGCTACCGCCTGGAGGAACAAAACGTGGTGTTCACCCGGGCGCACAACGATTATTTGGAGGTTCGCGCCGAGATGGGAATCGTGGGTGTTGTTTGGTTCTGTGCATTGTTTGTTGTCGCGTTTTTGGCAGCATTTTGGGCCATTTGGCGGTTTAAAGCAACCGAACCAGACAAAGCGCAGCACCTGCTGGTGCTCAGCCTGGGCCTGCTCGGGTATTGTATCATACAGTTTTTTGATTTTCCGCGGGAGCGCATCGAAATGCAGTCCATATTGGGCTTGCTGCTGGCCTGGATGCTCTTTTACAGTCGCGGTGTTTTGCCCGGGAAATTCGAAATTGGCCGCATTACAGCACCTTTGCTCACCGTGCTCTTCGGCCTGGGACTTTACTTTAATCTCGTTATCGGCTGGTACCGCATCGTGGGCGAAAAGCACAACGTCGCCTTGTTGGAAGCCCAGGCCGCGAACAACTGGAAGGCGCTGGCCAGTGAATCACAGGCCGCCGAAAACACTTTTTACCAATACACGGACGTGGCCATGCCACTGGCCTGGCACGAAGGCATAGCCTGGTATCAGTTGAACCAAATGGCCAAATCCGTTGCCGCTTTTGAAAAAGCGTACCGGCTCAACCCCTGGAGTTTTCAGGTCATTAACAATTACGCCTCCGCTTTGGTGAAGCACCAGCAGTTTCGTGAAGCCATACCACTATACGAACAAGCGCTGCGCATCAACCCAAAATTCGACGACGGAAAGTTCAACCTCTCCTTTGTTTATTTTAAAGTGGGTGACCTCCCCAAATCGCTGGAATGGCTCGACAAAGTGGATACCATCCCCAATCCCGGCAATGATGCCGACCGGAAAAAAAACGCGGAGCTAAAACTGAAACAAGCGGATTTCCGTAAAGCCGTCCAGGAGAAAATGAAATAATTGTATTCCCCTCCCCAACCTTCCTATCTTGTGGCTGTTTCATTTTTTATTGAAATTACAAGACATTCCAAAAACCGGCGCCTTTTACCCAGCAGAACAATGTCACTAGACAGCATCAAACAGCCTATCACTGCCGAACTGGACACATTTGAGCTTCGGTTTCGCGATGCTGTGCGCAGCAATGTACCGCTGTTGGACAAGGTAACCTGGTACATCGTGCAGCGCAAAGGCAAACAGGTTCGGCCCATGTTGGTGCTGCTGAGTGCCAGGTTGTTTGGCCCCATCAGTGAGGCATCCTACACCGCGGCTTCTCTGGTGGAACTGATCCACACCGCCACGCTGGTGCACGACGACGTGGTAGACGATGCCAACGAGCGGCGGGGTTTTTTCTCCATCAATGCCTTGTGGAAAAACAAGATTGCCGTGCTGGTGGGCGATTTCTTGCTCTCCCAGGCCCTGTTGATGTCGGTGAAAAACAAACAGTACCGCATGTTGGAAGTCATCAACTCCGCCGTGCGCGAAATGGCAGAAGGCGAACTGATGCAGATGGAAAAAGCCCGCCGCCTCGACATTAAAGAGGAGGTCTATTTTGAAATTATTCGCCAAAAAACGGCCTCACTGATCGCTGCAGCCTGCTGCGCAGGCGCTGTGAGCACCGCCAACGGCGATGCCGCCATCGAAGACAAAATGTGGCTGTTCGGTGAAAAAACGGGTATGGCTTTCCAGATTCGCGACGACCTCTTCGACTTCGGCGACGACGATGTGGGCAAGCCCCGCGGCATCGACATCAAAGAGAAAAAAATGACCCTGCCGCTGATTTATGCGTTGTCGCATGCTTCAAAGCCCGAACGCCGCCACATCATCAACATCGTGAAAAACGAAAGCCACAAAAGCGACAAGGTGGCCGAAGTGATTCAGTTTGTACGCGAGAGCGGCGGATTGGAATACGCCCGCGAAGCCATGTACCGCTATCGGCAAGAGGCGTTTAATATTTTGGATACGGTGCCGGATACGCCGGCAAGACAATCGCTGAAGGATTTGTTGGTGTTTGTGACGGAAAGGAAACGGTAGGTTATCCTAATTTCATTTCCAAACACCCCCAACACCCGCCTCCCAAAGCACCTTATTCAACGCCGGCACATCCTGCTCCAGCATTTCCGTCGCCCGGGCCAGCAGCAATTCCCACTGTGCTTCCATTTCCTTCCTGAGGTCTAATGATGGCTGGTTCACCCTCGGTATGTCGCTTTCGGTCTGGTTGATGAGGAACAGGTAATTGGCCGAGAACATATTGGGGAAGTTCTCCACGTCGTCGTAGGCCTTGGATTTGCGCTGCACCATTTCTTCATCCCAGGCACTCATTTTTTTGAGCAGCTCCTGACCCTTTGTTTTGATGCCTTGATATTTTTCGTCGGCGCCCAAGGTGGCAAGCACTTGTTTCAGCTGTTCCTTTTTGGCGTGGAGCGTATTGATACGGCGCTGCATCATGTTGAAATTGGTTTCCATGGCGAACATTACGCGGTGGTATTCGGCGTATTCCGCTGCGGTGCAAGGGTACAAGGGGTTGGCCAATATTTCGGCATAAACGGAAGCTTGCTTGCCTTGGTAATTCAGGGTAAAACTGTAATTGCCCGGCGCGGCCTTGTGCCCGGCGTAGCTCGCTTCAAAATAGCAGTCCTCGATGCCCAACAGCGAGGGGTAGCGCATGTCCCACACAAAACGGTTGAGACCCTTGTCGGCCGATAGCACGGGCTCTTCGGATGGCCCACCGTCCCAACTTTTAAACAGGCTGTCCTTTTTGGAGCTGTATGTCCGCACCAGGCTTCCTTCGGCGTCTTTAATCTCCAGCGTCAGGGTTTCACCGGCTTTTATTTCAGGCAAATTATAATACAGCACGATGCCATTGGCAGGGTTTACGCCCCCTTTGCTGCTCATGCCATTGAAATCCAGGTCGGTCTTGTCGAGTTTGCTGCGGCCATTGGCCAGGCAGGCGCTTTCAGGTTGGTAGAGGAAAAAATCGGGGGTTACAGGGTCGTATTGCCCTAAAAGGCTAAGGTCGTCCAAAATCCAGATCGCACGGCCGGAGGTGGCGGCGATCAAATCGCCTTGGTGCACACGGAGGTCGGTGATGGGGGCGATAGGCAAATTGAGCTGTAGGGGCGACCAGTTTGCGCCGCCATTCCAGGAAACGTACATGCCCAGTTCGGTGCCGGCAAACAGCAAGCCTTTGCGCTGCTGGTCTTCCCGAACCACACGGGTAAAGGCATTGTCGGGTATGCCCGTGTTGATCTTTGTCCAGGTTTTGCCATAGTCGCTGCTCTTGTACAGCCCCGGTTTGTGGTCGTTGAATTTGTACCGCGTGGTGGCGATGTACACCGTTGCTTTGTCGTGCGGCGATACTTCTATGGCGTTTACAAGGCATTCCTGCAAGCCTGGCGGGGTCACGTTTTTCCAGGTAGCGCCGTAATCTGTGGTAAGTTGTACCAACCCATCGTCGGTGCCAACCCAAATCACGCCTGGGTCGAGGGGCGACTCCAGTACATAGCTGATGGTGCCGTAGTTCTCTGCTCCTACCGCTTCATTGGTGTAGGGCCCTCCGGGCTTGCCCTGTTTTGTCTTGTCGTCCCGGGTCAGATCGGGCGATGCTTGCGTCCAGGTTTTGCCCATATCTGTTGTTTTCAGCAGGTACTGCGCCGCATGGTAATAGGTATTTGGTTCGTGCTGCGACCAAATAATGGGCGCGTTCCAATTGTACCGGTACTTGAGGTCTTTGGCCGACAAGCCCAGGTATTGTATGGGCGCTGCCATGATGTTGGTGCTGGCTGCCGCTTTTGTGTCCAGCACTTCAATAGTGCCCTGGTAACTGCCGCCCAGCACGTAGCGCGGATTATTGGGGTCGAAAGCCAGGAACGCACTTTCGCCGCCGGCAGAATACGTCCAGCTGTTGGTGCTGATATGCCGCCCACCCAATTCGCGGCTGGCGATGGAAAGGGAGCCATAATCCTGTTGGCCGCCATAAATGCGGTAAGGGAACTGATTGTCCACGTTGAGGCGGTAGATCTGGCCTGTGGGAACGTTGTTTTGTGGACTCCAGCTTTCGCCGGTATTCATGGTGATGGCTGCGCCACCATCGTCGGCAATGATCATGTTTTTGGGGTTGCGGGGGTTGATCCACAAGTCGTGGTAATCGCCGTGGGTGCCGGAGAAGTCCTCCCAGGTTTTGCCGCCGTCGATGGAGCGCAGTGCAGGCGCACTCAGCACATACAGGGTATTGTCGTCCATCGGGTCGGGGAACAGCTCGATGTAATACCAGGCCCGCTGCACCAGGCGGTGATCGTTGGTCACCCTCGACCAGCTTTTGCCGGCATTGTTGGATACAAACAAACCGCCGGCTTCTTTCTCCGAATCGCTCTCGATGAGCGCATATACTTTTTCCGGGTTGGAGGGGCAAACTGCGATCGACATTTTGCCCATTTCTTTGGGCAAGCCTTCTTGCAGGCGCTCCCAATGTTCGCCACCGTCGGTCGATTTGTACAACCCGCTGCCCGGCCCGCCGCTTATTATTTTCCAGGGCAGGCGGCCATGCTCCCACATGGCAGCATAAAGGATGCGGGGGTTGTTGGGGTCCATCGACAGTTCAGCACAGCCCGTTTTATCGTCCACAAAAAGCACGTTTTTCCAGGTAGCGCCGCCGTCGGTTGATTTGTAAATGCCGCGTTGGGGCGAATTGCTGTACAAAGCGCCTTGTGCCGCCACAAAAACCGTGTTGGGGTCACTGGGATGCACCACGATGCGGGCGATGTGCTGGGTAGCTTCAAGCCCCATGTTTTTCCAGGTTTTCCCGGCGTCGGTGGATTTGTACACGCCATCGCCGTGGTGGGTCATCACGCCGCGCACGGCGTGCTCGCCCATGCCCACGTACACCACATTGGGGTCGCTTGCAGCCGCGGCTACGGCGCCCACCGAACCCGTTTTGAAGAATCCGTCGGATATGTTGGACCAATTGAGCCCCATGTCTTTCGTTTTCCATAAACCGCCGCCCGTGACGCCCATGTAATAGGTAAAAATGTCATCGGAAACCCCGCAAACCGCCCCGGAGCGCCCCCCGCGGAACGGGCCGATGTTGCGCCATTTCAGGGGCTTGAAAAAACTGTCGGGCTGGATGCCAGGGGTGGGTTTAGTAGTTTGGGCGCTAAGCAAATATCCAAAGGCGAGAAAAGCTGGGAGGATAAGGAGGTTGCGAAACATGGACGGGTGGTTTAGTAACGAATAAGCGCCAAAGATAATGGTTAATCTTTGGCGCTTATAATGTCCAATTTTTACAGGAAGATTGACTTTTGTTACTTTGCTTGATTACCTATAACTTTGTCGCAACAGCATTGCATACTGTGATTAAAGTGATTTTGAATGATTTGAGTGAAACAAATGCCTGATTTCAAAATGATTGTAACATTCCAACATCCACGACCACATTGCGTTGACTATAAAATCAGACGTTGCTATTATGACTAGAATAACCATAGAAATCCCATATAAACAAGATTTGGGGCTGTTGCTCAAGCTATTGAGCCGCTTTAATTATCAAGTGGTTGAACAAACCGTAATTCCTGAAACCTCGAATCCACCCGAGGAAATTCGTACCCTAATACTGAAAGGGTTGCCTGCCCGCGAAGACCTTGATGAATTTTTGGAAGAATTTGAAGTAAGCAAAAGAGAAAGGAAGCTTCCCGGAAGAGAAAACTAACATAATCCTCCCATGAAACTATTGGACAGTAATATATTGATATATGCACCTCAACCGCGCTATTCCCACCTCTTGCCCTTACTAGTCGATCCAGATTGTTTTGTTTCAGAAATTACAAGGCTTGAAGTGCTTGGCTTTCAAAGGCTTACAACCGTTGAGAAAACATATTACGAAACAGTGTTTCTCCAGAAAACAATATTGCCTATCACGAAAGACATTATTGACCTTGCAATCATATATCGCCAAGTAAAAAAAATGACTATCGGCGATTCTATTCATGCCGCAACAGCTTTTTTGCACCACCTAGAGCTTCAGACAAGAAACCTGTCTGATTTTGCACACATCCCTGGCTTGCTGCTGAATAATCCTGTATCATAAGCGCACAATACCGCGCGACAGTGGCCCAAACTTACTTGCTGGCCCATGTACAGCATATTCAGCCTGTCCTACTTCCTATTCTTCGAACTCCCCGGCACCGGATACTTCCGTGCATACGCCTGCGCCTTTGGCACCATCGCCTTGAGGTTTGCACTGCGCTTGGCCGGATCCGGGTGGGTGCTGAGGAACTCTGGAGGACGGCCGCCGCCAGAACTGCTCATACGGCCCCAAAACGGTGCGGCTTCATTCGGGTTGTAGCCAGCCATGGCCATCAGGTAAAGGCCAATTTCGTCGGCTTCAGATTCGTGCTTGCGGCTGAAAGGCAACATAACGCCCAATTGAGCACCGGCGCCTGCTGCCGTCATCAGCAGCTGGCGGGTAGCAGCGGGTTTTTGTGAAAGCGCCAGATCAAGGGAAGTGAGGCCAAGTTGCGCTACCAAACCCTGGCTCATGCGTTCGTTGCCGTGGTGCGCCAGCGCGTGGGCAATCTCGTGGCCCATGACCACTGCCAATGCGTCTTCATTTTGCGTAACTTTCAAAATGCCGGTGTACACGATTACCTTGCCACCAGGCATGCAAAATGCATTGACCGAGGGGTCGTCTATCACGTTGAACTCCCAGGCAAAGTTTTTCAGTTCGCTTTGCTTGCCTTTGGCCTTGTAGTAAACTTCAGTGGCCAATTTGATATCGTTGCCCACACGCCGGACGAGATCCAGGTCTTTGCCGCCGCTTACGGGTTTGTTTTGGGCCAGGTACGATTTGTATTCCGAAAAACTCATCTGGTTGATGGTTTGTACGGGTATGATGTTCAGCGACTTTCGGCCGGTGAAGATATTTTTGGTGCAGGCAAATAAAATGGGCATCAGCGCAAGCACCAGGAGGGATTTTTTCAACATGTTGTTTGAATTTTATTTTTAGAAAGTTGAATTCGATCGGCTTCTAAGTAAACGATGAATTACCGATTTGTCACCTTATGAAGGACAAATTTAGTTAAATGCTAACGTTTTTTGGGGTGTTATTCCTTACGCCGCCAGATTTTGCACATACCGATATTTGTAATTCATTCAAAATCAGCCGAATCAATCACAGAAATCAAACGAATCACAGTATAATGCCCCCTTTTCAAGCCAAGATTCCTGAAACCTGTGCATAAAAAGCTGTGCCACCCCGAAACACCGGGATGGCACAGTTAAATCGCGCAGCGTGTGGGGATAAAATGCCCCCCTTTTTTATCGTTGCAACATAACCCGTTGCGTCTCGCTGCCCGTCTCTGTTTGCAAACGCAAGAAATACAACCCGGATACCCGGTTCCCTACAGGCATCTCCACCTGATGCCAACCCGCCTCAAAATAAGCGTTGTGTTGCGACACCTGGGCGCCGTTCACATCGGAAAGCGACAGGTTTGCGTTGCCATTTTCAGGAATGAAGAACTTCGCCACCACAGGCCCGGTGGCAGGGTTGGGCGAAATGGGCATCAGCTTTGGGTAGTCAATATTCACCGCCACCGCAGTATGCACAAATTGCAGCGCTACGCCCAGCGGCTTTTGTTCTAGGTCATACGCCTCGGCTTTTGCCACAGCAGAAGTGAATTTGAGCGCCTGTTTCAAGGTGCCGTTTTGCAGCGCCTTAAAGTGCAGGGTGAGTACCTGGCGTTCTCCGGTATTCTCGCCCGGCTTGGTGTACCAACTGAGGGCCACATTGTTCTGGCCGGGATATGCGGCCATGCGCTGGCTCAAGAGCGACTCCACGGATTGCAGCTCAAGCAAGTCCTGATTGGCGAATACCGTAAACTGAAAGCCCAGCATCGTACTGAGGTCGGGCGCGATGATGGTGGCCTTCACATCCTGTCCAGCTTCGAAGCGACGATTGACGACGCGGAAGTTGGCGATTTTGTCGTCGCCAGCTGAGCGATCGTCGCTGGGGGCCGCAAAAGTGCTCAGGTTGGCGGAAGCATCCACGTCACCGGTTTTGATGGCTACAAAATTGTGGTTCAGTCCGGAAGGAACCGGGCAAGTGGTGCTGATTTTTTCCGGGAAACTCGCGGCCAAAGGGTTGGCTGGGTTCGGAAAAGTAAAGGCACCCGGCACAAAACGCCAGGCTGTATTGTTCGGGAAATTGCTCGCTGCGCCAACGATGAGGTCGCTCATAGCGTTCAGGTCGCCGGCGTTCAATTGGCCGTCGTGGTTCACATCCGCGGCGATGATTTTATATGGCGAGGGCAACAGTTGCTGCCCGGAAATATGCCAGTCGCTGAGCATCACGTCCAGCGTGTTCAGCCCGAGCAGCGGCAAGGTATCCAGGGTAGGGATGATGGAGTAGTTGCAGGTGCCGGGCGCGCCCGCAAACCAGTAATTGCCCAACGCATCGCTGGCGGTGTTGAATTGGGGAGCCGTAGGCTTCAGGTTGTTTTTCAGCAGCACATGTACTTTGGAGAGTGGCGTTTGCGCTTCGGTGGCAATTTTCCCGGAAACCGGCCCTGGCGGTGTGCAAGCGCCGATGTTGTCCTGGACGATGATATAAGTCTGGCAAAAATCGGCGTTTCCGCAGGCATCTTCCGCCCATATTTCCACAAACTGCTGGCCAATTTCATTGCAATCGAAGGTTACCGAAGTGTTGAACGCCGGGAAACCCGAGCCTGTGCCTGCTTTGCGGATGGCAATTTTGAGCAGATTATTCGGGGTGCAATTGTCCTCCACCGATTTCACAAAATCGGTCGCCCAGAAGGTAATCATTCCAGTGGGCATGATATTGACGCTCAAGCCATTGATGCAAACAACGGTGGGCGCTTTGCAATCTTTCACGATGAAATCGTATTTGCAAACCGACTGATTGCCGCAGTTGTCTTTGGCAATCCACTCCACCTTGTGCGTGCCATACGGAAGGCCGACACCAGCCGGGAGCTTAATTTTAGCGGAAAGGGTGTCGCCTGTGACGGTCGTTTCTATGGGCCATGCGCCGGGCGCGCTGCTGCTCTGAAAGGTCTCCATGCTGCCGTTCCCGTCCAGGTCCAGATAGAGCAAATAGGTCATTACAATATCCGACTTCGAGCAGAGATCGGTAACCTTCACATTCAGGTTGACGGGACCTTCACAACGGTTGCCGTACTGTGCCGGGTCATTGTTGGTGTAATCGCAGAAAAGCACGGGGGCATCGGGGCAATTCAGGAAAACGGGCGCCTGGTTGTCCACTACCTTGATGACCTGCGTATATTCCAGGTACCCATGGTTCAGGGAATTGGCGATCACCGTTGGGCCTACATCGGTATTGCCCGGGTTGGGGATGTAGGTAGGGCCTGGCCAGTTGGGGTCGTAATCGCACCAATAGACAAGTTTCCAGGTCCGGAGGATTTTTTTACAGCCGCCCGTGGCGTTCAGGTTGAATATCTGGTCTTTGACACTCACCCCAACATTGAAGTTGCAATTGGAAAAATAGGTGATGATGGGCCAATCGCTGGTGTCGGCACTGGCGCCGCAGCCAACCACCGTACGATCGTCGGGAAATTTTACGGAATAGTATTGTTGTTGGGAAAAAAGGCTTGCACAGAGGGCAAGCTGAATAGCGAAAGCAAGGATTGTTTTGTGCATATTTAACCGGTATTTGTTTCCGGCGAAGTTAGCACAGCCATTAAATAAGCTGCGGAGAGATTGTGACAAGCAGCAGACATTTCTGGAATTCGGAGTGCGGAATGGGGAGTGCGGAATGAGCTCATCATTGTTTTGCAAGTTTGGCATTGTACTCCGGCACTAATTGCTGAAAAATCTGAATGGGCTTGGTTTTGCCGCCGAAGCAGCATTTCATAAGTTACCACCCATGATGTGCGCATTCCGCACTCCGAATTCCGCAGTCCGCACTCGTCAAATGCCTAGCATTTCAAGCGTTTCCAGGTTCAAATCTCCCACGGGCAGGCTGCTGTCTATCTGGAATTGCTGCACGGCTTGGGC
>CAYVPM010000028.1:0-10523 GCA_964453475.1 uncultured Saprospiraceae bacterium
GCCTTATGGACAATGCATTTTCGAGGATAGTCGCGGATGCCTTTGGTTCGGGCTGGATGGAAATGGATTGACCTATTTCGACCCGATCCAAAAGGTAGCCAAACACTGGCGGCGTACGCCCACCAATGATAGCACGCTTCTGGGTAATTTCATTTATAGCATGACAGAAGATGCCAAAGGAAGGATCTGGGCGGCCACTTTAGAAGGCATTTCCGTTATTGATCCAGTCACTTTTCAATTCACGAATTATAGCATGAGCACCGGGCTCCCTACCAATCTTTTTCTGAATATCCGGGCAGATGAAGAAAACCGGATTTGGGTAGGCACCTTCCAAGGGCTGTTGTTGTTAAATGATTCCGGGCAATTGCTGCGACATTTTAACACGGATGATGGACTGGTTGAAAACGGCTTTTCTAACCGGCCTTCTTACCAGTTAAAAAATGGTCGTTTTTGCTTTCCAACCGCCCGTGGATTTCTCACGTTTTACCCCGAACGGTATAAGGATAAGGAAGCAAAAACATCCCTGATGCTTTCAGAAGTCCGCGTTTTTAATCGGGTTTTTCAGACCAAAACGAATGTCGAAAACCTGAAAGAACTCTATCTCCCCCCTGGAAACAATTTTTTTTCGCTGGAGATGCTCGCATTGAATTTTACCAATGCCCATCAGACCTGGTATGCCTTCAAGATGGAACCTTATGACAAAAACTGGGTAATCACCCGCGATCGCAGAGCGAACTATACAGACGTACCAAGTGGTAATTATATTTTTCGATATAAAGCTTCCAATAATGCCAACGATTGGGACGTGCCTGAAAAAACGCTTAAAATACGCGTTGACCAACATTGGTATAAGTCGTCCTGGTTTTGGGGATTGCTATTTGCCCTGTTGGCAGCACTCGGTATCACGGCCTTTCGGCGTCGTGAAAAGATGAAAAAAGCCTTCTTTTCTCTGGAACAAAAAGCACAGGCGCTTTCTAAGGAAAAAGCATTGGTCCAATACGAAAACCTGACCCAACAACTCAATCCACACTTTTTATTCAACTCCCTGGCATCACTTAGTAGCCTTATCCGATTTGACCAAAAAACAGCTTCGGAGTTTTTGGAAGCCTTAAGTAAAATGTATCGATACATCCTGCAAAGTCGGGATCGGGAAACGGTGACCTTGCAAGATGAAATTGATTTTGCCAAAAACTTTATCAAATTGCAACAAACCCGTTTCGGAGAAGCCCTGGAGGTTCATTTCAAGGTTGAAGCTTCTGACTTTGATCGAAAGATTGTACCGGTCACCCTACAAAATCTGCTGGAAAACGCCCTCAAACACAACACCTTCGACAGCTCCGAACCTCTGATTGTGGAAATATTTTCAGAACCCAATTATTTGGTTGTTCAAAACAATCTCCAGCGCCGTTCGGTGGTCGAAACGAGCAATAAACAAGGCTTATCGCGCCTCCGTTCACTATATCAATACCTGAGTGATAATCCAATGGAAATCCTGGAAACCGAAACGCATTTCACCATCCGGATTCCATTGCTCTAAAACAAAATATCAGGCGGTTTCCAAAACCGCTATTAAATATACGCATATGAATGCCATCATTATAGAAGACGAACTGCTCATTGCCAAAGAACTTCAGTATAAAATTGGTCAGGTTGCGCCGGATGTGAACATTCTGTGCCATTTGCCCAGCCTGAAAACTGCCAAAAAGTGGCTTTTAAACAATGCTGAACCTGACCTCATGTTTATGGATATCCAACTTGGGGACGGTATGAGTTTTGAACTTTTTGACCAGTATACCCTGCAATGTCCCGTCATTTTCACCACAGCGTACGATGAGTATGCCATTCGGGCATTCAAAGTAAACGGCTTTGATTACTTGCTAAAACCCGTAGATGAAGGCACCCTGGGCAAAACCATTGATCGGGCACGCAACCTCATTCAGTCCAAACAACCCCAACACAACAACCTGCTGGAGCTGGCCAAACTACTCCAACAGCCTGTGCAAAACAGTTTGTACAAAGAGAAATTCATTGCCAGTGCCCGAAACCAATGGGTGCCCGTGCGCGCCACCGACATTGCCTGTTTTGTGCGCGATCAGCTCAATTACCTCCATACTTTTACGGGCGAGAAATACCTCCTCGATTACACCACCCTCGAAGAAATCGAAGAATTGATTAATCCTCAACTATTTTACCGGGCCAACCGGCAGTGCATAATCCATATAGAGGCCATCCAAAGCGTGCGCCCGCACGAAAATCAAAAACTGACCGTACTACTCAAATCACCGGCAAAAATGGAAGTGGATATCAGCCGGGAAAAAGCGCCCGGGTTTAAAAAATGGCTTGATCGCTAATCACTATGAATTTACTTTTTTGGATTTTATGGTTTCTTGACCTGTGCATGGGCATTTTTTTGGCCATTGCTAAAGGGTTTCGAAGCAGTTTTACTGCCAGCGATCCTACTTTATGGTTTACTATCCTGGTAATCTTAGCCCTTGTTGGCGGACTTCTGCTCCGTTTGATGAGCAAGGAGACTAGCTGGGCGCTGGCACTGGTTTCTCTGCCTTGGCTGGTGCTGCTAGCCTGGTATTTACTGGATTGATTTATATATTAATTGACTATCCGCATATTGTGTACCGACTTCGAAGAAGTCAATTCTATGTGTACTGTTTTCGAAATAAGGTTCATTTCTGCTTCACCACATAGCGCACATAGCTCACATAGCGCGCAAAGCCTAAAATACTATGTGCACTATGTGCGCTATGTGGTGAAAAATATTGCACTATGTGGTGAAAAACAATGCACTATGGGCCATCCCTACCAAATGCTCATTTCAGATTCCCTACGCTTCGATCGTTTTTCACCACGCTTCGGTGAGTAAAATTTGTGGCCAGGCTGGCGCCACCCCAACCTTTGTGACATCAAAGTACAAACGGAAATTCAGTACAAGTACTTCGATTATCTCTTCACAAATACCTACACTCACAAATTGCGATCAATTAAAATGAAAAGTCTCTCTTTTTTCAAACCGCATACTTTCTGCGCATCACTATTGACGCCCATCATGAAGCTATCCGGGCTTTTATTCTTTTTTGTATTGGTGTTCGGCCTGCAGGCACATGCCACACATACCTGGACAGGTGCGGTCAATAATGACTGGAATAATGCGGGCAACTGGAATCCGGCATCCATTCCTTCTGGTGCTGATTTTGTAGTCATCCCGAATGTAGCTACTGATCCTGAAATAAAAACCGGCGCCGTTGCAGGCATCATTGGCCTTGAAATTAAAGATGAAGCCACCTTGAAAATCAACCAAAATGCTCAATTGCACATTGACGGATCAACAGGCAATGCAATAGAGAATAACGGTAGAATATATAATTTCGGTTTGATCAGGATCGGCTTTATGGCCTCGATCAGTGGTCATGGTATTGAAAACAACGGCACGCTTACGAACAGTCAACTTGGTCATATCCTAATTGACGGATGTACTGGTTCCGGTATTGTATGTGATTATAATAGTGAAGTTGCAAATTTTGGACATATTATGATCGGAACCTTTTTTGCGGTGGGCATTGCTGGCATAGCCTCTTACCTGAGTGAATTTTCGAATTACGAAAATGCAGTGGTTTCTATTGATAGAACCCAATATTATGGATTCTTGAATGGTGAGTATTCCGAAGTAAGAAATTTCGGTAAAATGATCATCGGTTCAAAAGCAAGTGTCGGCACTTATGGCATTGGAAATACTGGAAAATTCAACAACTACGATACCGGCGATATCTTGATTAATCGCTCAGTCAGTAGAGGGATAATTAATGACTCAGAGGAACCATTTAGCAACTCAGGAAAGATTCAGATCGGTAGCGCAAGTAACAGCGGTGAATATGGAATCGAGAACAAATCTCTATTTACAAATTTCAATGGCGAGATTATTATAGACAGGGTGAAATATGGAATTGGAAATGCTACAGGTGGCACTTTTAATAACAGCGCGATCATTAAGCTCGGCCCGAATAGCGGAATTGCTGATATTGGCATTACAAGTGGTGGAGCGTTTACTAATTTTTCAGGTGGCTTGATCACCATCGACAGGGTGAGCGGGTATGGGATTGAAACGAACGGGGGAGATGATGGATCTTTCACGAATGCAGGTAATATAACCATAGGTGCCGCCGCCCCCTTGTTTCTTTGCGGGATTTTTAATGCCGTCGACTTTAACAATACAGAGAGCGGGGAAATCCATATTGACCATTTTACGCATGCTGGAATACAACAGAATAAAAACTCGGGAGCTATTTTTGATAACGAAGGCAAGATTTATATCGGTCAAAACCCGGGTGCAGGTAAATATGGCATCATAAATCAAGCTGCGTTTGTCAATCAAATCTACGGAGCGATGTACATTGACCGGACCAGTGTTGTTGGACTTGGTAACTACGATAACTCAGCTTCCTTTGAAAACAAAGGTCACCTGATTATTGGTGCAACTGCCAGTACTGGCACGTATGGCGTTAACAATAGCGATGATGCTATCTATCATAATAAACCAGGTGGTTTATTGACCGTAAATCGCGCCATCGATATTGGCTTTTTCAATGAAGGGGGTGCTGTTATAAATGAAGAAGCCATAATCATAGAAGGTTCTTCCGGCAATTACAGCATCAAAAATACAGGGGATATAAAGAATGAGTTGTGTTCCAAAATTTCGGTTCAAGATGCCGTGTGGAATGAAGGAACATGGACTAACGTGGGCCTTTTATCCAGCGTTACCACCGCGGCACATACCAATATTGCTGGCGGCGGAAATTTTTTCGTAAATCATGGCGTAATTGAATACCCACTGGGAAGCCCGATCCCGAATGTCACGAACCACGACTTGATCGCGCTACCCGTATCAAGCAATTGTAACTCAATTACACCGGCACTAAACCTTGGCAACCAACTCAACTTTACAACGGAGACTACTTGGTATGCCAACGAAATTCTAAGTATTCCGGCCGGCACTTACAACCAAGCCACCAACACATTTATCGCTACAATAGTAACCCCTAAGTTGTATTTCCGGGTTTACGATGATCTCAATAATTGCCAATATGTAGTTGCCATGAAAGCGACTTATCAAATGGATTTGGTACCGCCGACCGTAATTTGTAAAAACGCGACGGCTGAATTAAATGCTGCAGGTATGGCTACGATTACTCCTGCAATGGTATTTCAATCTGGTACTGACAATTGCGGGGTGGTTGCTCCAAGTTCCGTTTCACCCGCTTCCTTCCAATGTGCGCACATGGGATTAAGAAATGTAACACTCACTGTCAATGACGGAAACGGAAACAACGCAACTTGCGTGGCCACCGTGAATGTGGTAGACAAACTGG
Source organism: uncultured Saprospiraceae bacterium (assembly GCA_964453475.1). Classification (GTDB taxonomy): domain Bacteria; phylum Bacteroidota; class Bacteroidia; order Chitinophagales; family Saprospiraceae; genus M3007. Next base: position 5,379 of record CAYVPM010000028.1, read on the forward strand.
GCCCAGTCCTGATTTGTAAGCCATTTACGGCCAATCTCAATACTGCAGGAACGGCAAGCATTATTCCAGCTAACGTTTATCAAAGTGGAACGGACAACTGTGGCATTATAAACATTCAATATGTTCTCCCAAATAACTTCACTTGTGCAAACCTCGGCAATCAACTGGTAACCCTTACCGCAAACGACGGATACGGCAATTTAGGCACCTGCCAGGCTACTGTTACGGTAAGCGACAAAATAGCCCCCACGATGCTTTGTCGCCCAGCAACGATTTACCTCAATGCTGCCGGACAAGCAAGCCTAACGGCTGCTCAAGTGAATAACGGCAGTTTTGATAATTGTGGCATCACCGTCTTGTCAATTGACAAAGCCAGTTTTAATTGCTCCAACATTGGTGCAAATACAGTGGCTCTGGGCGGAATGGACCAAAGTTCCAACAGAGGACAATGCAGTGCGACGGTAACTGTGGTTGACCCAATTAAACCGGTTGCCCTGTGCAAAAACATCACCGCAAACCTGAATGCCAGCGGCGCCCTAACCCTTGCAGGTGAATCAATTAACAATGGTAGCTCGGATAACTGCAGCTTCAGCCTCTCGGTAACACCCAGCACATTTAACTGCGGCAACATCGGCCTGAATACGGTAATCCTGAAGGCGACCGACAATGGCGGAAACACGGCGACCTGTTCAGCAACAGTGAACCTAAAAGATGTAACCGCACCACTGGCGCTCTGCAAAAACACCCAGATTTTTTTGAACGACGTTGGTCAGGCAACGCTTAGCGCGGCACAGATCAACAATGGCAGCAGCGATGCCTGTGGAATCGCAACAATGACGATCAGCAAAACCAACTTCAACTGCTCTGATCTCCCGGGCTCCGCTCAAAACGTGATACTTACGCTTAAAGATTTCAGCAACAACACTTCTACCTGTATCGCACAAGTGACCACAAAAGACAATTTGGCTCCGACGGCGATATGTGAAAATACCAGCGTACAACTGGGTTCGAACGGAACGGTTACCGTTTATTCTGCCAACCTTGCAGCCGACAGTTATGACAACTGTTCAGTATGGTCATACAGCCCGGTTGCCAAGGTTTACACAAGCGCCAACCTCGGCAACAACAACCTCAACATCACTGCGAAGGACTGGAGCAACAATGGTTCTACCTGTGTATCCGTAGTGCAAGTCCTGCCCTACAACGGATTAGGGAATATGGATGATCGACAAGGTAATACAGCACAATTGGAGGAAAGTGTCGCCCTAAAAGTATTCCCAAACCCAAGTGCTGGTGAAGGAATCTTAAACTTTGAATTGCCTAAAGCGCAGGATTTCACGGTAATCCTGTTTGACCTTTCCGGTAAAATCTTGTGGAGCCAGCAGGGAAGCGGTGCTGAAGGACAAAACACACTTTCAATCAATGCCTCCAATCTGCCTGCTTCTGTCTATTTCATTGACTTTCAATCAGAAAGCCTCAAAAAACAAACGCGCTGGGTTATTCAAAATTGATTTAGTTCGAATGGAATAGTGTATAGCCAACGCAGGGTGGTTTTGAACATGCGTACGCGGATAATCATTTAAAAATCATGATTTTCTCCTCAATAAGATCACCAAAATCACTTTAATCACAGTAAAGAATCATTGATAGCAATCTTCGCCCCTGTCGGTCTTCGGATCGGCGGGGGCGTTTTTGTGTTGATGATATGCCATTCTGAACTCCTTACTACGCCATTCCGGTTCAGGCTCCGGTAATGAATCACCTCCGCCAAATCCTCGATCTGTATATTTGCACTGCCGCCCAGATCGGAGACTTGCACCAATAGCGTAGTTTTCCTGAAAAGCTATGCCGTTTATCCTTAAATTAAAAATCTGTTCTGAAGCTCCTGTATTTCCAGGGGTTGATTTGGATAAAATTTCGTTCACGCATATCAATTTAAATAGATGACGACTAAAATTATATTGCTGCTCACGTTGTTTGTCTATAGTATGATCGTAAGCCAATCGTTCATGTATATCCTTGCACTCAAAAATGTGCAGTTCAAGCTCGATGTCAACGCCTACATCCAGGTACGCAAATTGATAGATTCCAGTATGCGGAGTAATTTCAAGTATGTAGTTTATGCTGCATTATTGGGCAATTTGTTGCTCCTTGTTTCAACATTTGAGAGCCCTGGGAGCGTACTATCTGGAGCCGCAACGATTGCTTTCTTCGCGTTGCTTGTCGACACCTTGCTAATGCTCAAGGGCAATTTGCCTATCAACAACATCATCAACACCTGGGAGCCGGACAATGCTCCGACGAATTGGGAGGAATACAGGGCGAAGTGGTTTTCAATTTTTCAATACCGGCAGATTGCGAATATCCTCGGCTTTTTGAGCCTGCTGGTCGGGGCTGTGTTCGGGGCAAAATAAATTGGCCGACAACTAAGGGAAGAATTGCTACCTCTTCGGGAAGCCAATAGAAACGTGTTCCTGAATGGCCGGGAGGAGATCGTACAATTCCTTACAGCCAAATGGGAGCGGGAACTTGATTACAAACTTAAGAAAGAATATTGGGCACATGCAGGCAACCGCATCGCCGTCCGTTTTGAGTATGAATACCACGACGAAAGTGGCCAGTGGTTCCGGGCTTATGGCAACGAAAACTGGGAATTTGATGAACACGGACTCATGGCCAAACGTTTTGCAAGCATTAATGATTTGGCTATCGAAGAAATAGACCGCAAATTCAAGTAGCGGCCGATAACCTTGTAGCTCAATTGCTAGCATCGCTGAAACTTAGAGCGGGTTCCCGGTTCGATCCCAGGAAGGGTTACTATTTTATCAAACTAAAAAACTTTATCATGTCAGATTACAGCATTACAACTTCACACAAAGGTAAAATGGCCTTTGAAGCCGAAATAGGAAATCACAAGGTCATCATGGATACCCTTGAAACAGGCGGTGGGGAGGACAGTGGCCCTCCACCTAAAAAACTGCTTCTTGGAACGCTGGCGACCTGTACGGGCATGGACGTTGTTTCTCTGTTGCAAAAAATGCGGGTGGAATTTTCCGATTTTGAAATTGTAACCAATGCCGATCTGACCGAAGAACATCCCAAGGTATTTTCTAATATTGAAGTTGTCTACCGGATAAAGGTGGACGAATCAGATCGCGGCAAAGTGGAGAAAGCAGTTGCACTTTCGCAAGAAAAATACTGTGGCATTTCTGCGATGCTTAAGAAAAATAGCCCAATGGAGTATCGAATTGAGTACTTATAAACAAAGGAATGCTAAGGAGGCTTGTCCAAAATTGAAAATCGTGAATTACACCTGACTTGCTTTTGCCGATGCGGTGAAGGCTTTATTCGTCTGACACTTTGATAAGGTTTGAAAAGCACCAGGTTTCATATCCGAATTCGAGGGTCCCGCATTTGCCCGAACTGGCCGTGCACCGCATGCAGCAAGCCCCGCCACTCCGCCAAATACCCCTCAAAAATAGCCCCCAAATCCGCCCAATAAGTTTCCAAAACCGACTCCCCAGCCCCTTTCAAATACAATTCCACAAGTTCCGCTGCCCGTTTCGCCGTATACACCGCATTGCTGATCCCGTGCGAAGAGAGCGGGTCGAATGCCAGCGCGGCATCGCCGACGGGCAGGCAGTGCAGTCCTGCGCGTGGGAGCGCGCGCGAGGTATTTGCCTGGGCGCCGCTGATTTTAACGGCTTTTTGTTCGGAAAGAAAATGCCGGAGGTAAAGGGTCGGCGCCAAAATTGCCGGCCAGTTTTCATACTGCTTCATCCCTTTGAAATGCGGAGAATCCTGCCCGCAGAACAGGGTCATCACCTGCTGCTTTTCGCTCAAGCCTGATACCATGCCCCAAGCTCCGGGGAATGACTCTGAAAAAACGCTGTGCGCCAGATCCGGATGCTGTTTCCGGGGCAGGTGGCAGCTAAAAGCCGACTGGTCGCCATGGCTTTCTTCGGCAAAGCCCAGTGCTTTCAGGACAAAGCGGTTTCGGCCGGTGGCATCTACAACGAGCCGGGCGGGAATGTCGCGGGTTTGACCATCGGCCGTTATCGTGACAGTCACGCCCTGCTTGCCCGGCTGAACCCCTGTTATGCCGTCCACCTCAAGCATGGATTTTGCCCCGCGTGTTTTCAGGAGTGCCAGCAGTGCCAGCTTGTCGATTTTCAGCCCGTATTGGAAATCCCGCTGGTAAAAAAAGTTTTGCTCCCGAAACTGTCCGGCCCAGCAGGATTCATAGCCATAGGTTTTGTGTAAAGCGCAGGATTCAAACAAATCCAGCAAATCCATGGATTGCAGCAAAGGCAAGGCCGACGGCGGCAGCGTTTCGCCCAGGGAAAGCGCCTTTTTTTGACTTTTTCGGCATAAAACTACATGCGCAATACCCCTCCGCTCCAGCAAGCAGGTCAACACCAGGCCGGCAATGCCATCGCCCACGATCAGGATTTCGCAGTGCTTCAAGTTTGCTACTCTTTGTCGTGATAGGCGACATACACCGTTTCAGGGATGCCGTCTATCCCGGTACGGAGTTTTCGGCCGGTGACGACGCCGATCTTGTCCCATTGGTACACCATATTGATAAGGCCATTCAAGTAGCCGCCTTCCGCGTGATAGCCGATAAAGCCTGTATCGGCGGTATGCAACCAGTCTTCGCGGTTGGCAAAGATGTTTTTCTTGGTATCGGCCAGAATGTTCGGGTCCAGCAGTTTTTGATAATTCTCCTGTGGAAGTACATGCACAGGCAAATTGGCTGCCCACCAGGCAGGGATGGGGTACTGCTTGTCCACATACACGGCCTGGCAACTGCCGGCATCCGATTGCCAGGGTATGCCCATCCATTTGGTCAAGTCGCCGGGTGTGGCTTTCCAGAGCCAGTGCTGTTTGTTGCGCGGGTTCATGGAGGCTTCGATGTCGCTGGATTCCATCTGGAAACCGAAATCGTTGAAGAAAATGGCTTCCTGTTCTGCAGCCGTGGCGGCGTTGATGCGGATTTCCCGCAAGCCAAACAAGCCCATTTTTTTGTCCACATGGTCGTACACCCGGTCATTTTCGGCATACATCAGGTTGTGCCGCATGGGCCAGGTAAGTTCTACGCCGGGGTGAAATCCGCCGCCATAGAGCGTTTCGAGCACGGCGCGC
>CAYVPM010000029.1:0-10519 GCA_964453475.1 uncultured Saprospiraceae bacterium
ACGAAAAACGGTGACAGTATCTTTACCGGAATAGAATCCTCGCCGCCACAACCCAGGTAACAATTGTAATAAACCACAGAAAGCCAATGCGTTGTACTGAAATTGGCTGTAGCCGTCCAGGCCACCGACACCTTATTGGTGCCTTGGCCGCTGGTGATCGTGCCGCCACCACTCAACTTCCAGGTGTATTCCGTGCCGTCGAACAAATTAAGGCTGTATTCTTCTTCGCTGCCCGGGCAAACAGACTCGTCGCCCCGGATTTCGGCATTGTCCGAAATAATCGGGATAATAAACACGCTGGCTTGCGGGCAAACTGCACCGCCGCAACCCGAAGCGCTCAGGGAAATGGTACCCGTAGGGCCTTGCCCCCACTGTACGGTGATGCTGTTGTCGTTCAATCCCCCGCCGTCGACCACGACGCCATTGGGCGATACGCTCCAGGTGTAGCTGCTGCAATTGCTGGAGGTGGCGTATTTTACCGTTTCACCGGGACAAACGGAACCTACACAGTCCAGCAGGGGTGGCTCGGAATCCAGTACTTCGACCTGTAGCACCGTGGTATCGGCGCACAGGCAATTGCTGCGGGCGATGAGGGTGACGGTGAAATTGCCGGGCGTGAGGAAGGTATGCTGCGGGTTTTCAGTGGATTCACTCGAAAGGTTGTCGCTGAACAGCCATTCGTACTGTTCGGCGTACAGGCTTTCGTTTTTAAACGTAACCGTTTGCCCTTTGCACAATTGCAGGCTTCCGCCGACAGGCGCGGGCGGGTCGCTGCTGAACTTGGCCTGTGGCTCTTCCACGATGGTGACACAATGGGAACCCGAAAAGCAGGCGCTGGAGCCAGCGATTTCAAAAGTGATCAATCCAGATCCTGCCGGGCCCCAGGTGACATCAACTTCTTTCCCGTTGGGATTTACGGTATAACTTTCAGCGCCGGAGACAGTCCACGCAGCGCCGGAAAAAGTAATTGGGGGGCCGAAACAGGGATTGGCCTGTGGCGCTATAAAATACCGCAGGGTGGTATGCGGGCATACCATCTCGCAGATAGGCGGACTGCCGGGACTGTTGTAATTGCAGAAAGCGGCGTTGGAGGATTGAATATCCAGCTGTTGGGCTTGCGCCTGGCTGACGGTGTAACAACCTGTGGCCAAAAGCACGCCGGTAAGCGAGTCGGCGACATAGGCGCAGTATGTACCAGGGTCGCAGATATTGAAAATGTCTTCCTGAAGCAGGGAAAAGCCGTTGGGAGTCGACCATTTGACGTAATAGTAGGTGTTAGGGGTGCCGCCGGTGATGGTCAGATTGATGGCGCCCGAACAGTCAGGTGAGGGCTGGCATCCAATATTCGTCACCACGGCATTTATCAAAACCGGGGGGGCGTTGGTGCCGCTGTTGGCCAATACCGAAACCGTGTGAACCCTGGAGCAGCCATTTGAATCGGTCACTGTGACAGTATAAGTGCCCGCCTGCAGGTTTGGCAAGTCAGGCGTGGTGGAACCATTCGACCACTGATACGTGTAAGGCGGAACGCCGCCGGTCACCGTCAGGTCAATGGCGCCGAGGCTGCCGGTGGCGCCGGCATTGGTGACCGAGGAAGCGATGGCAATAGGAGTTGGTTCGCTGACGACTGCTGTCGTAGTTTGTGGGCAACCGTTCCCGTCGGTCACCGTCACCATGTAGGTGCCGGCGCCGACGCCATTCAGGTCTTGCGGGTCGTTGTCCGGGTTTTGCGGCCCGTTGTTCGACCAGTCATAGCTGTAGGCTCCGACCCCGCCGCTGACGCTCAGGTCAATTTGTCCGGTACTGCCGCCATTGCACCGCACTTCCGTGCTGCAAGTGCTCAGCACCATTGGCGGCGGCTGGCTTATCGTTACGGTAGCGGTACGGGTGGAGCCATCGGCGCTGGTGACGGTCACGGTATAGATGCCCGGGCAAAGGTTGATGATTTCCTGGATGGCAATACCGTTGCTCCAAAGATAGGTGTATCCGGACCCGGCGGGGTTAACATTTACTTCAGCTTTGCCGTTGCAGTTGCCGGGGCAGCTTGCGTTGGAAACGAAGGTTGTAAGGGTAAAGTTTTGGCCTGAGAGCTGGAATGTGCTCATCAGAAGGCAGGAAAGGGCAAAAAGGCGGGAGTAAAAGTATTTCATAATAAATCGGTTGGGTATTTTGTACGAACCACAAATATTGCGAAGAAAGCTGATGTTTTTTCGGGATTTTTTTGCTTTGGGCGGGAAGCTGACAATTTGCACAACGGCGGGCTTGATATTTCCAAACCTAATTGTCTTTAATTCGCACTGAATCCTTGACCTGCCCCCAAATATCGACTTGGCACTTATTGTATAGCATCTACAACACCTAACAACCTGCCAATCTCGGTTGACAAGTTGATTATTTGGGACGTTCCTTCATAGTATTTATGCAGCATGATGCCATCGTTTGATCGCATCAAAGATGCAAAATTTAGAAAAAACAACAAATATCAAGTCAATTACAAATCATTTGTTTGTTTATTCTGATTGAACCCAACAACTGGATATCTGCAACGAAATGAAAAGCAAAACGAACGGGGAATTCAGTTTCATCCTCTAGTTTATTGATCTACAAAAAACAATGGAGAGCGCTATATTTTCATCTTTCTTATTGCACCCCCAGCCCTCCTTAAAAAATATCCCCTTAAAAACTTGCAACTATGCCCAAAAAACCGCAAATTTTGTAAGGTGAAAACAAATTGTCACCTTCAAACCAAATGCCCACGTGAACCAAAGAAACACCCCTTTCCTCCGGCTCCTCCTGCCCTTTGCCCTGGGTACCGCCCTGGGCGGCTGGCTCGATCAAGCGCCAGCCTGCTTGTTCTGGCTCTTTGCCGCAGCGGTTTTCTGCTCCCTTTTATTGGCCATCCGCCGCTACAAATACCGCAACCGCTGGTTTTTTGGGGCTACCCTGAATTTTTGCCTGCTGTTGGCCGGTTTTATCCTGATCGTCCAGCACAATGAATTGCGGCAGCCCGGTCATTTTGCGGCAGAAAAACAGGGCGCCGGCTACCTGGTCTGCGAGGTGTACGAAGCGCCATCGCATGGGGCAAAAACCAGAATTCCGGTACGGGTCAAGGCCGCCGGTCCCTCCCCCGATTCTTTGGAAATGGTTACAGGCAACCTGCTGTTGTTCCTCGACCCCTCGCCTCTGGTCGACAGCATCCGCTACGGCGACCGGTTGGGCATCCGTGCTGCCATGTTGCCCACTGAACCGCCGAAAAACCCGCATGTGTTTGACTACAAACGGTATTTGCATTTTCAAAACATTCATTATCAGAGTTTTGTAAAACCTGACTCTATCGCGCTTTTGTCGACAGGACATGGGAACAAACTCTGGGCCCAGGCATTTGCATACCGCGACCAACTCCTGAAAATCCTCCAAAAACATTTCCCTACCCCAAACGAATACGCGGTGGCTTCGGCGCTGATGGTGGGCTACAAGGACGATCTTTCTGACGAACTGCGCACGGCCTACGCAGAAACAGGTTCCATGCACGCGCTCGCGGTGTCGGGTACCCACGTGGGAATGGTGTACATGGGTTTGTATTTCCTCACCAAACGCCTGCGCTTGCGGGGAAAATGGCGCCTGGCGGAAACACTTTTTATCCTGCTGGCAATTTGGGGCTTTACGTTCCTGACGGGCGCCACGGCTTCCGTGCTGCGCGCTTCGGTGATGTTCAGCACCTACATGCTCGGCAAGGTGATCTGGCGCAACGCTTCGGCCTGGAATGTGCTGCCCGCTTCGGCGTTCGGACTGTTGCTGTACAACCCCTATTTTCTGTTCGATGTTGGTTTTCAATTATCGTACACGGCTGTGGCAGGCATGGTGTTTTTTTACCCTAGGCTGTACAAGCTTTTCCCGCCGGGGCCGCGCTGGGCCGATGAGGGCTTGAAAGTGCTGTTGGTGGGCGCGGCGGCGCAGTTGGGTACCCTGCCGTTTGCGCTGTACTATTTCAGCCAGTTCCCCATTTATTTTTGGCTGGCGGGCTGGATCGTGGTGCTGGGCGGCGCGGCCATCCTGTGGGGCGGCGCCGTGCTGGTACTGCTGGAAAACATGTCCTCGGTGCCGCTGGGGCCTTTTGAACTGTTTCCAACCTTTGCGCATTGGCTCGGCAAGGCCTTGTATTTCATGGTATTGTACTTGAACAAGGCCATTGTCGGCATACAGAGCCTGCCCGGGAGCGTGGTGGCCGATGTTTGGATACCCGGCTGGGTAGATGCCGCGCTGTACATGGCCATTGCCTTGCTGGGCACATTGATGGTACAGCGGCGGGGGAAATGGCTGGCGGCTTTTTTTGGTCTGATGGGCTTGCTGGGCGTTTACCGCATCGGCACGTTGTCGGCAAAACAAACCCAACAGACAACGGTCGTGTACAACATGTCGAAACAAAAGCGCCTGATCGATTTTTTTGATGGCCGCCATGCTTTCGCCCTTGCGGATACCCTGACGACAAAGCAGGAGAATTTTACGGCAAAGCCCAACCGGGTCGCATCGGGCATCCGCGGGAAAACACAAGTTATGCTGGAGGGGTCAGCGCCGTTTCGCAGCAATAACCTGTTATACGACAAACCCTTTGTGCAGTTTTTTCAGCAAAAAATCGCGCTGATCGATGATGCGCGCTGGATTATCCCTTCCGCAGCGCCGATGGCAGTGGATGTCCTGCTGCTTTCCAAAAATCCGGAACTGAGTGTGGCGGCTTGTCGCGAGAAATTCCCTTTTGGCATCATTGTGTTTGACACCTCCAATTCGAGGCGGAAAGTGGCGGGCTGGCAGCAGGAATGTGTGGTGAATGGCTGGGTCTGCCACGATGTGCGCACGCAGGGGGCCTGGGTTTCCAAACAGGAATAATTTCTTTTCACCCATATTTTTCACCAGCCCGCTTGCGCTTCAACAAATGCGGGCGCATCAAAACACTTCATAAAAATGAAAACACGCTTTGTCAACTACCTGCATTTCAGCCGCAATGAACGGCTCGGAACTTTTGCGCTGTTGTTTTTTTTCATCACCGCATTCTCCATACCCAGCATCCTGGAATTGTTACGCCCTCCTTCAAACACCGATTTTTCGGAATTTGAGGCCGCCATTCAGGCATATCGGGCATCGGCAGGCGCAGAGGAATCCACTACCAGTCAAAATTTCGATTTTGACCCAAACCTCGCCACCGCAGATGATTTCAAAAAACTTGGACTGTCCGAAAAAGTGGCAAAGAACATCTGCCGCTTTCGGGAAAAGGGCGGCTCCTTCCGCAAGCCCGAAGATTTCCAGAAAATCTGGGAGCTGCCTGCTGCCGATTACGCCCGCCTGCTACCCTACATCCACATCAGCATGGGAAACAAAAGCGAGCGCAAACACGCATCAAACCCCGACCCGGAGTACTTCCCCTTTGACCCCAACACCGCCACCGAACAGGATTTTGCCAAATTGGGCTTGCCCGCCCATACCATAAAGGGCATCCTGAACTATCGCTCAAAAGGAGGGGTTTTCCGGAAAAAGGAAGACTTCGCAAAAATTTACAGCCTAAGCACAGCTGACTACGAACGACTGGAATCCTACATAATCATTTCAAAACCAACAGCATATCAAAACGATCTGCGCCCGGGCATGTACGCGGGCGGCGGCTATTATCCAGCCAAAACCAGCGGCAGCATCGACATCAACCGCTCGGATGTGGAAGCCTGGGCCACCCTTCCGATGATCGGGCAGGGCCGGGCAAAACAAATCGTCAACTACCGCCAAAGGCTGGGTGGCTTTCGAAGTATAGAACAGGTAGCCGAAGTATTCAATTTCCCCGACAGCGTGTACCAGCGGATAAAGCCCCAACTCAGTATAACCAACACCGAACTGCACAAAATAAACCTCAACACCATCAGTCCCGAGGAACTGCGCAAACACCCCTACCTGAGCTGGAAACAAGCCGACCTCATCATCGCCTACCGCAACCAGCACGGCCCCTTCGCCAAAGTGGATGACGTGCTCAAAATCAAGGCCTTCACCGATAAAGTTTGGTGGGAAAAAGTGTCGCCCTATTTCGCGGTGGAATAAAAAGTATGATTTATTGAACAGGTATTGTAGGTTTGCCAAGTTAATTAATGATGAGAGATGAATGATGAATGATGAGTGGGCACAGCATTGATTCTGTTGATGGCAACGAGTTTTTCAGCACTCAAATTGAGATGCCTGGTAAAAGTTGCTGGAAAACGCTTCAAAACTGAAAAAGGATAATGTGCCCACTCATCTCTCATCACTCATCTCTCATCACTCATCTCTCATCATTCATCATTAAAAAAAATGCGCAACCACCCAGCAGCACTGCCTTTTTTATTTTTTACAGAAATGTGGGAACGCTTCGGCTATTACCTCATGATCGGGATTTTCACCATGTACATGACCGATACCGAAGCCGGCGGCATGGGTTTTGAACGGGGCGTTGCTTTCGACATTTACGGCACTTTTATTGCCCTGGCCTACCTTACGCCATTCCTGGGCGGCCTTTTAGCCGACCGTTTGCTAGGCTTCCGAAAAAGCATCATCATTGGCGGCATCTTGATGGGTATCGGCTATTGTATGCTGGCCATCCCGAACAACATCACCACTTTTTACATCGCTTTGGCGGTCATGGTGATCGGCAACGGCTTTTTCAAGCCGAATATTTCTACCATGTTGGGCAACCTGTACAATGAAGAGCGGTACATAAAATTGAAGGATGATGGGTACAGCATCTTTTACATGGGCATCAACATCGGGGCGCTGGTGTGCAATTTCGTGGCGGCCTACATGCGCAATACTTACGGCTGGGGCCATGCGTTTATGGCAGCCGGTATCGGGATGTTCATCGGGGTGATCATATTTATTATTGGCATGAAGCATTACGTCAATGCGGATGTGAAAAAGAGCGCTGATGATACCAGCAGTTCCGGACTTGGTGCGGTTATTTCATCGGTGCTGGTTCCGGCCATTGCGACGGGTATTGCGGCATGGTATATCCCGGGCAATATTTTTGGTTCCGATTCTTCCGATGCCTTCCTGTTTGGCGCCATGCCGGTGGTCGCCTTCTACATCTGGACGCTGGTAAAAGCCGCGCCAGATGAAAAGCCACGCATTCGCGCCTTGCTTGCGGTGTATGCCGTAGTGGTCGTTTTTTGGGCGGTTTTTAAGCAAAACGGTTCAGCATTGACCACCTGGGCGCAGTTCTACACCGATCGCTCCATGCCTGAGTTGGTAGAGCCAACAGCAAAATTATTGGGCTCCACCCAAACCGTCAAGATGGAAAAGGACACTTTTCCGGTGTACGATGCACAGTTCAGGACCACCAAGGACCCTGAAACCAACAAAATGATGATGGCAGTGGATTACCCGCCCTACTTTAAAAACATGGCGCCGGAAGAACGGCCGGCGGAAGGTGCAGAAATCAAACTGATATCCACCGAGATATTCCAATCCGTCAATCCTTTCTTTGTCATTGTATTTACCCCGCTGCTTATCTGGTTCTTCACTTGGCTGCGAAAACGGGATCGGGAACCTAGTACGCCGGGTAAAATTGGCTGGGGTTTGATCATCAGCGCGCTTTCGACACTCGTGACTGTTTGGGCTGTTTATTCCTGCCACAACGGCGCAGTGAAGGCATCCGTTTGGTGGGTGGTGATGACTTACGCCGTCATTACCGTTGGAGAGCTGTGTTTGAGTCCTATGGGCTTGTCGATGGTATCAAAGATGGCGCCTGTGCGCCTGGCTGGCCTCATGATGGGCGGCTGGCAGTTGGCGACTTCCCTGGGCAACAAACTATCAGGGGTATTGGCCACCATGTGGGACAGGTATGAAGACAAGTCGACGTTCTTCTGGATCAATTTTATACTGCTGACATTGGCGGCCGGAGTGTTGTTTGCCATGTTGCCCTGGTTGCGACGCGTATTCAGGGAGGCCGGGGTGAAGTAACCGCTTTACCACAATTGTTTTTTTACCATATATTTTTTACCACATAGCCCACATATTTCACATAGGGTACGAGTGCCTAAAAAACTATGTGAACTATGTGGGCTATGTGGTAAAAAAAACAACGTGGTAAAAAAAATAGGACAGTAAAAAACAACGTGGTAAAAAAAAGAAGGTGGTAAAAAAAACTTTTTTTGACGTTTTTACGTAAGTTTTTTTCAACAAACAGCCGATCAAACCACAACAATTCCTAGTCGGTATCTTAATATTAGGTTAAAGGAAACAGATTTGGGCAACAAAAAACCAGATAAGCCTGTTTTCTTTACTCAACAAACTTGAATTTTTGTCCTTTGCGACTGGCGGTTTGTGCCGCACTTTTGTATCATCAATTACAGAGAACGGCGGGACGGTGATAGCGAGCGGCAAAAATTGATACCTGATTCGAAACTTTTCATGAGATTATATACGGGAAATCCGAACGCGGCGCAAAAGTGTGCCGCGTTTTTTTTTGCCCCTCGCGTAGCTTTAGCGAAGGCGGGTTGCTCAACCACTCCCAGTGCTTAGTGCCAAAGGGGTGGAAAGTGTGCAAAGAGATTCCTGGATAATCGCGCAGCATCCCCTTCCCCCTGCATCAATTCCACGATACATACTCCGGAATATCCGCAATGATTTCAAAGCGGTTGCCCTTGTTGAACATGGCCTGGCTCCAGAGTTCTTCTGGCGATGAGATGAAAGCGTAATTGGCATCCATAGGCGACACCACCCATGACCCAACATCCATTTCTTCGGCAAGTTGTCCGGCCGACCAGCCAGCGCAGCCGATAAAAAAGCGGATGCGCCGCGGTTCGAGCAAGCCGCTGGTAATGAGGAATTTCAGGTTCTCGAAATCGCCGCCCCACCAAACACCTTTGGCAACGGGCAGGCTGTCTTCCAGCAAATCACCCATGTCATGAATAAAATGCAGGGAATCGGTATGTACGGGTCCGCCAAAATGTACAGGTGCTTCAAATGGGGGCATGTCCATCAATACATCATTTAGGTTCATGCCTGTGACCTTGTTGAGTATAAGCCCCAAGGTGCCTTCCTCGTCGTGTTCGCACAGCAGCACAGCCGATCGCCTGAAATTGGGATCGATCATAAATGGCTCCGCCAGAAGTAGTTGTCCGCTTTTCACGGTTGATTTTGTTGCCATATCCTGTCAATTATGTGCCGAAGGCTCTGGTTTCTACCTACGAAAGTAAAGGGGAAGTTGCAAATTACAAAACGCCTTAACCTTCTTTGGGCTATAAGCTATCTGTGGCAATATCCTTGTTGATCTTGCGGATCATGCCGCGCAGTACGGCGCTGGAACCTACTTCTACAAATCCCGTAATTCCGTTGGCAATCATGTTTTCGATGGATTGCGCCCAGCGCACCGGCGCTGTGAGTTGTTTCACGAGATTTTGCCGGATTTCCTCCGGGTCGGTAACGGGCATCGCGTGTACATTTTGGTACACCGGGCAAACAGGCCTGGAAAATTGTGTGGCGCTGATTGCTTGCTCCAATTCATCCTGTGCGGGTTGCATCAAAGGGGAGTGGAATGCCCCGCCGACAGCAAGCACCAGCACCCGTTTTGCCCCGGCTGCGCTCAGCTTTTCCGCTGCAATTTCAATTCCTTTTTTTGAACCCGATATAACCAGTTGTCCGGGGGAATTGTAGTTGGCGGGCACCACGATTTCCGTATCGATACCCCGGCATATTTTTTCTACATCGGCATCTTCCATGCCCAGCACGGCAGCCATAGTGCCTTCGTTGATTTCACAAGCCTTTTGCATGGCAAAGGCGCGCTGGCTTACGAGCAGTAAAGCCGATTCAAAAGAAAGAGCCCCTGCCGCTGCCAAGGCAGTGAATTCACCCAAAGAGTGGCCCGCCACAGCGGCTGGCTGAAAAGCCGCGCCTGCGATTTTAGCCCTTACAATACATTCGAGAAAAACGGCGGGCTGCGTCACCTTCGTCTCCGTCAGGTCTTCCTTGCTGCCGTCGAACATCACGTCGGTGATGCGCCAGCCCAGGATGCTGTTGGCCTGTTCAAAAAGCTCGTTGGCCTGGGTGTTTGTTTCGTAAAGTTCTTTGCCCATGCCTTCAGCCTGGGAACCCTGTCCGGGGAAAACGTATGCGTTCATAATTCGTAATAGTTGCTTGCCCTCCCTAGCCTGCCTGCATTTGCGAAAGCTAAGGCAGGTAAAAACAAAAGAGGCGTTGTTAATTATTGCTTGTCCCCGAAAGCCTGCCTGCCTTCAAGGAGGCTGATGCTGGCAAAAGCGAATGAGGGCTCGTTTTGGAACCTCTGGTCATTTGATTTGGGCATGGTTGTCAATGATTTCATGGTTTTAGGGCTACTGAAGCCATTGAAGCAAATGTAAGTTTTATTGCACATTCACTGTATTTCCGCTCCGAGGAATTGAGTTGACAAACATGAGTCATCCAGAATTCTTTGCAGCCCCAGCGGGGCTAAATCTTGGTAGAATGGACGAAAAATCGGGTTGGCGTGCCGTAGGTACGCTATCTAAGGTCC
>CAYVPM010000030.1:0-10432 GCA_964453475.1 uncultured Saprospiraceae bacterium
AAGTCGCTGGAGCCTGCGGCAGTGTTGTGGATTTCCACTGCCAGGACGTTGGCGCCAGGCAACAGCAGGTTTGCCAGGGTAGCTTTGTCAATGGGATATGCCTCGGGGGGCAAACCGCTTGCCTCGCGCTCTGGCACCGCCAGCGTAGTATGGGTAGGAGTGCCTGAAATATTGCTGCTTCTGGCGATTTCTTGTCCGTTCAAATACGCCACGAACCCATCGTCATAATCTATGCTGAGCACGGCTGCCAGCAATTGCGACGGATTGGCTACCTGGAAAGTGCGGCGATAGTAGACCGTGATTGTCCCGTTTGGCACGATGGTCGCATCATCGCCATCGCCGTAGCCAAAGCCGCCAGGGCCGAGTTGCCAGACACTGGCATCGAAGCCGATGTTATTCCAATTGGCAGGGGCAGGGCTGCTGCCAATGAAGTAACGCCATTGGTCGCCTTCGTTCAGGGCAGTTTCCCAGTGGTCTATGCCGCCGACAGCATTACCGCCCCGGTTTTTCCCGGAGGCAAAAACCAATCGACGCGCGCCTGGGTCGATGTAGGTTTCCGGGAGTACCCAGCCTTTGGAATTGTTGTTGCTGATGCTCCAGCCTTCCAGATTGACGACCTGAGTGCCACCGTTTCGGATTTCTATCCAGTCGGGGCGCTCGTTGTCAGAGTCGGTGATTTGGTTGGTATTTGTGGGCGCTACTTCTGTCAACTTCACCTGAGCAAACAAGGTGAGCGGCAACAAAAGTAAAAAGAAGGGAAGCCGGAGAAAGTGCTGTTTTTTCATGCAGCCAAGATACTGCTTAGCGCACAAATGGCACATCCACAGTTACGGCCTGGTTGTCAACTTTAATCCATTCCGCCATTTTTATCAATTGTATGGCGGCTTCGTCGCAGCCATGGCCAAGGCCAGAAATGACCTTTATTTCAACAGGGCGGGCGGAGGCGTCGAGCAAAAACTGGAGCCGGACAGTTCCCGTCACATTATTGGCCAATGCCGCAGGGGTCAGGCGGGCATTATTGGCAAGGTTCAGGCGGAAACTGATCCAGCCTTCTTTGGGTTGGTTGCTTTGCAAGGACAAAGTTGCATCTGCCTTCCCGGCATTTTGATCCTGGCTTTGTTGCCTGTCAAATTGAGGGGCGGGATCTTTTGAGCGTTTTTTCTTGGCGTAGCTCTGCTCCTGCTTGGCGATTTCTGCAGGACGAGCCATATTGGTCGATTGCGCCCTAATGTCACCGGGTGGCTGGACAATGCTGGGGTTGGGCTTCTGCAAGGCTATATCGCGCCCAGCCTCATCGTATCTGGCATCATCCTTTACTTCGGCAAAGGTCGGCGGGGCTTCTTCCTCCGCCATTTTATCCACTTCAAGGGCGGAAGGGCCCGCCGGGGCAGCATCAGCCGGGGCAGCGCCTGTGGAGGCGGCACCAGAAGGGGCAGATTGGCGGCGCATTTCAGTTGGCGGGCTTGGAACCGACACCGTAGGCGCTGAGGTTTCCTCTCCTACCGCATGCAATTCTGTCGCCATTTGTCCCTTTTCCTCAGGAACAGGCCGTATATTAAAAAACCATATTGCCGCAAAAACCAAAATCAAACCTGCTGCCACCGCCAATATTTGCGGGAACCCTACCATTCTACCAGGCTGTTTCTCCCGGATCTTCGCACGTAGCGCCGTCACCGTCGCTTCATGGTCAAGTTCCGGCTGCTCCATCATGCCTGCCAGCGTATCCATCCTGAACGGATCATCAACCGCCAATGCCCACATTTCCTGCTCATCAGCCCGCGTAAAATCGCCCGTCCGCCACTTGTGCAGCAGTTGGAGAAAACGGGTGTCTTGCTTACTGGTGTTCATTGTTGATGGTGATTTTCTAGACAAATTTTCAAGTTTCTGCGTCCATTCTGAATATAGGATCGCACTTTCCCCACTTCCTCTTGTATCATTTCTGCAATGTCTTTGTATGAATGGTCTTCGTAGTAAAACCATTGCACACATTTGCGCTGTTGTTCGTTCAAAGCTTCCAGGCACTTTTGCAGTGGGTCGCTTTTTTGCGGCAGCTCGTACTCAAAAGCAGATTCAACGGCATCATAGCGGACCATGTCTTCCGGGGCATGGTGTTCGGTGGGCTTTCGCTGGCTTTTTCGCCATTCCATCAGGCAGTGGTTGCGGGCCAGAACATATAGCCATCCGCGGAAAGCGCCAATTTCATGGGCCTTTACTTTGTGCGTTAATTCCTCATATATCGCCATTACCGCGTCTTCCGATTTTCCCCTGTCCTTCAATATTTTCAAGCAAACGCCGTACACCATGGGCATATAGCGTTCGTAGAGCGTCCCGAGCGCAGTTGCATCATCGTTTTTCACGTAGGCATCCAGCAATTGCTCGTCGCTTTTGTGTGCTGCTGCGTTTGGTCGGAAGAATTGTAGCATTATGGGTTGTAAAAGAATTCGCCGCCAAATGTAGAAAGAAGGATGAAATTTGGCAGCGAAATGCACAAAAACCAAAAAAATGAGCCATCCCTGATCCCAGGAATGACTCGTATCATGGTACTGCTAAATTCAAAGTGTTGTTTGTTGCCGATCCCTATCATTTGTCGGAATGACGCACTACAAACGCACAAAACAACACAAGTCACCCTTTGGCTCAAGATTTAAGGTTTTGTTTGCAAATTTCTTTGCATCTTTCGCCTATTGAATTTCACCATTCTCACACACAACATGAATAACCGCCGCAGTTTTATCCGCCAAACCGCCGCTCTACTGGGTACTTTTGCCTTGCACCAAAACGTGGCTGCAGCCTTCCCCAATCTTTCAAAGCCGCAACTCCCTTCAGTAGGCGCCAAGTCGGAATCGGAAGAGGATTTTTGGCGGCAAATCAGGCAGGCATACAGCTCCAACCCTTCCATCATAAACCTCAACAATGGAGGCGTGAGCCCAACGCCCAGGGCCACGATGGATGCACTGGATTATTACAACCGCATGTGCAGCGAAGCGCCTTCCTATTTTATGTGGCGCATCCTCGACCAGGACAGGGAGCCGCTGCGCGACAATTTGGCGTCTTTGGCTGGGGCCAAAATTGATGAAATCGCCATTAACCGCAATTCAACAGAAGCCTTGAACACCATCATTTTTGGCCTCGACTTCAAGCCAGGCGACGAGGTGGTGCTTTCCAAATACGATTACCCCAACATGATTCACGCCTGGAAACAGCGGGAAAAACGCGACGGTATCAAATTGGTTTGGGTGGATTTGGAGCTTCCTTCCACCAACGAGGAATATCTGAGCGATGCCTTTACCTCCAAATTTACGAGCAAAACAAAACTGGTGCATGTTACCCACATCATCAACTGGAACGGCCAGATATTACCCGCCCGGCGCATTGCCGATGCAGCCCATGCGCGCGGAATCGAGGTCCTGCTGGACGCAGCACACTCATTTGCCGTGCTCGATTACAAAATACCCGACCTTGGCTGTGATTATTTCGGTACCAGCCTGCACAAGTTTTTATGTGGCCCTTACGGCACGGGCATGATGTGGATTCGCAAAGAAAAAATCGAAAAAGTATGGCCCTTGCTTTCGGCAGGCGAACCGCGATCAGGCGACATCCGCAAGTTTGAAAACCTGGGCACCCGGAGCTTCCCAACAGAAATGGCACTGGGCTATTCCATCGACCTGCACAACCTGATCGGCGGCGCCCGCAAACAAGAACGGCTGCATTTCCTGAAAAATTACTGGATGTCTCGTGTGCAAGATGTGCCAGGCATCAAATTTTTCACGGCACCCGACCCTAATTGGAGCTGCGCCATCGGAAACTTCGGGTTTGAAGGCATGAAACCGGTGGAAATCTCAGACAAACTGTTCAACAAACACAAGATACACACCGTTGCCATCGAATGGGAAAAGATCAGCGGCGTACGGGTAACGCCGAATGTGTACACGACAACGGATGAATTGGACAAGCTGGTGAAGGCGGTGAAAGCGATGAGAGATGAGAGATGAGTGATGAGTGATGAGTGATGAGTGATAAATGGAATTGAATATGGAAAAAGTTTTGGAATTTTCTGCTGTTTTGAATGGGGTGGAGGGCATAGAAGCGCTCTCCATCGACTTTCCGTATAAGGTGGAAGACTTATATGGGGTGCGGGGGCAGGTGAAGGTTAAAGTGACCTTTGACGGAGTTCCGTATCGGGGGAGCCTGGCAAAAATGGGGCACCACTGCCATTTTCTGCTGGTCAGAAAGGACATCCGAAAGCAGATTGGTAAGCATGCAGGCGATACGGTATGGGTGACGGTGCAGCGCGATCTGGAAGAGCGCGTCGTGGAAGTACCGGATGATTTGGCGGCCCTTTTTGCTGAAAACCCTGCCGCAGAATCCCACTATTCAACGTTGTCGTTCACCAACCGCAAGGAATATGCGCGCTGGATTACGGAGGCGAAAAGGCCGGAAACACGCAGTGCGCGGCTGACAAAAACCATCGAAATGTTATTGAACAAAAAGAAAAATCCGACGGATAAATGAAGATATTCTGCATTGGCCGCAACTATATTGACCATGCCAAAGAGCTGAACAACCCGGTGCCTTCAGCGCCGCTGATTTTTATGAAGCCCTCCACGGCGCTGCTGGTGAACAACAAGCCCTTTTACCACCCCGATTACAGCGAAAACATCCACTACGAAGGAGAGATCGTGCTGCGCATCTGCAAGAATGGACGCTCCGTGCAGCCGGAATTTGCCTCCCGCTATTACGATGCTGCAGCTTTCGGCATTGACTTCACGGCCCGCGATTTACAGGACAAGCTCAAAGCCAAAGGCCAACCCTGGGAAATTGCCAAGGGTTTCGACCGCTCGGCGCCCATCAGCAAGTTCATACCGTTAAACGATTTGAAGAAGCCTGAAGCCATTGAGTTTCAATTGAAAAAGAACGGCTTAGTGGTACAAGACGGTAATACCAAAGACCTGATCTTTTCCTTCGACACCATTATTTGCCATATTTCCCGCTATTTTACCTTGCAAACCAACGACTACATCTTCACGGGCACGCCCGCAGGTGTAGGCCCGATCGCGATTGGGGATGTACTGGAGGGGTTTGTGGAAGGAATGCCCATGCTGAATTGTAGGATAAAATGAAATTCAGAAAACTTTTAGGGAATCCAACATTCTTGTTTGGGGTATTAACCCTCATCGTCCTCTTCGTCTCTGCCAACAGCTATTTTTTTGAGCCTAAAACATTCGAGCCGGGCGGACTGGAATATACCCGATACAACAACTATGTGATCTTCAAGCAGTCGTTTGTCCACCTGATTGAAGGCAAGGATTTGTACCAGCTTTTCCCATTGGATCATTGGGATCTGTACAAATACAGCCCAACATTTGCCTTGTTAATGGCGCCTTTTGCACAATTGCCGGATGCGCTCGGACTTTTCTGCTGGAATTTGCTGAACACCCTGATCCTGTTCTTTGCCCTTTGGCGCTTGCCTGCTGCTGCACCAAACACACGTTATTGGATGCTTGGCCTGGTATTGATCGAGTTGGTCACCTCCTTGCAAAACTCGCAGAGCAACGGGCTTATGGCCGGGCTATTGATCTTCGCCTTAGTCCTGATGGAGCAGAAAAACCCCGCCCTGGCTGCCCTGTTGATCGTGCTTTCGGTTTTTATTAAGCTGTTTGGGCTGGTAGCGCTAACACTTTTTTTATTTTATCCTGAGCGTTGGAAGGCTATGCTGTATGCCGTCGCCTGGGCGGTGCTGCTTGCTTTTTTGCCCTTAATGGTCGTGTCTTTTACGCACCTGGAATTGCTGTACGAAAGCTGGTTTTCTTTGCTTCGAAACGACCACAGCGCCTCTATTGGCCTTTCGGTGGCGGGTTGGCTCTACAGTTGGTTTGGCATAGCGGAGAGTAACCTGATCGTCCTGCTTGGCGCCTTGCTCCTCTGCCTCCCCTTGTTGCGCATGCAGTATTTTACATCATACAGGTACAGGTCATTTTTTTTGTCCTCAATCCTAATTTGGGTGGTAATTTTCAACCACAAAGCAGAGTCGCCCACCTTTGTCATTGCAGTTTCAGGGGTAGCGATTTGGTTCATGAGCCAGCGCTTGAGCAGGCTCAATCTGGCATTGCTGGGTTTGACCGTGGTTTTTACCGTTTTATCGCCAACAGATTTGTTTCCCAGAAGCCTGCAAAACAGCTTTGTCCAGCCTTATGTGCTGAAAGCGCTGCCCTGCATTTTGATTTGGGTGAAAATTAGCGCGGACTTGCTCTTGTTCAAGCCAAAAGACGATGATATACAAGGGCTTCAAGTTTGAGGCAGTCTTCAACTTTTATTGTAAAGCTGTAAATGTTAAGTTTCGTGCAGCTTGCTTCCCTATATGTTCGCCAAGCATTCGGTAGGCTTCGAATTGTACCTCGTCAAAATATTGGTCGGCAGTAGTTTGGTGCGGGAATTGCGGGTGTCGTTTGAAATAGTTGAGCACCATTACAGGCGCGGGTTCCGTCACAGGTGGAGGCGCAGCATTTTCATCTGCCTGTTCCGCAGCCTCCCGCAGCAAGCTTACTGAAGATTTCATGTAAATGATCTTTCCCGTTTTTTTGGAAAACTGGATCGTTTTCTTTCCATCTTGATCAACAACTTCTACCGCACTGTTATAGGTGACAACGCCCTCAATTACACTGCATGGGCTAAAAACCTCCCCGTCATCCAATTTTCGGGGCATCAATTTTGTCAGGTCGATGGTTATGTCGACGTTGTAAATGGATTTGGCAAGGCGCACCGCCTGTGCGAAGGAAGCAAAAGAATAAGAGCCATCGGCTTCAAAATCTGCCACGACAATGGTGCTGCAGCGGCGCTGAATGAGCGGCAGCAAGCCCAGGTTGTCGCCTGTGTGCCCGCCATCCGAGACGTTGATCTTAAGGGTATTGGAGCCCAGGTTTCCGGTCAGTTCGCACCAAATATAATGCAACCAGAATGGGAATTTGAACAGCCATTGCTTTAGGCGCAGTTTTAGGGTATCCCAATGTGTCCATTGAATGGATGCTTCACTGTCTGGTTGTTTGGGCATTTCCGAAAGCTTTTTTTGGGCTTCTATTTTCCTGGCCTCCATTTGTTTGAGGCCGATGATATGCCTGGGGTTGTCTATCCAATAACCGGTGCGCAAATTGAACAGCGTCATGTAAAAATTGGAGGCCGCAAAGCTCATAGAGCCCATGCCGCTGGAAACAGCTGCGCCGGAAATGGCCATGGCGGTGCTCAGCTTCGTATCACCGTCTTTGTAAGCGGCCGTGCGTACATATCCGGTCGACCTGGAGCCGATGTAGTATTTGGAGAAAAGGAAATGCTCACTCTTCAAGGTTTTTGCCGACAAATCATGCGAACCTTGCAAGTTCAGTGCTGCGACGATCAAATGGTATGGCCCTTTGAAATTGCCCTCTCCCAGGTGCCGCAGCTGCAAGTCTTCATGATTGCGCAAATTGATGCGCATGAGTTTGAAATCGTCCGGATCGGTAACGCCGGGCTTTTTTACAGATACACGCCCGCTGGTGCGCAGAAATGCTTCAGAAAGCCTGTCGCGGTAAAAATAGTGCAATGACACGTCGTTGGCATTGACCAACATGCCCATGATGAGCAAAAACAACAAGAAAATAAAAAACAATACAATCACAACAAAGCTCCTGCTCCATCCCTCACAAAAATCGAAATAAGGTGCGAAGTCGGTAAAAAGGTAGTTTTCCAGCCAAATCAATCCTTTGGATATCCAGGCAAAAGTGAGGCCCACAAACAAAAATATCGAGAGGTTCAGCAGCGGCATTTGGAGGCGGTTCACAATTTTTGTGAGCATACCGCCACCGGCCTTTCCACCCAGCGATTGCACGGTAAAGTAATAAGCGACAACTACCGGTACAAAGGAAAACGACAAAGTGACGGCAATGCCGTGACCTCCGAAGAGCATGATGATCGCAATGGGAAACAAAAGGGTAATCAACACCATGAGGAAAGCGCCGCCTTGCATACCCGTGTAAAAAGAGCGGTATAGCCAGCCGCTCACTGTTTCTTTGCCATGATTGATAAAATACAGGAAGATCAATATATGCAGCCCAAGAAACAAGCCCAGGGAATAACAAAGTGGCAAAGCCAGCATCACAAAATAGTTGAAGGCGCCGTCTGTAACCTGGTTCATGTAATAAGTTTCAGCATATGCTGCCGCAGGGGCGCCCCAAAAACCAATGTTGTAAAACCACCAGATGATGCGCCGTTCCATTTTGTCGAGTACGGCTTCATCGCTTTTCCGGTTATGGGGCGGAATATCACCGGGTTTCCCGGTATAATTCTGCTCCGCCTGCTCCTGTGCTACAACCTTGTACGGGATTTTTCGGGAAAAAAAGATAAACAGCGCGGCAAAAAGAAAGCCTGTCCCTGCAAACTTCAGCGGCATCTGCCAGTGGTCTTGTACCCCAATCCAAACCAACGCCAATTGGGGGGCAAAGCTGAGGTCGGCCCAGGCCTTGAGCTGCGCTGTAGTGCTCATTGTAGCCCATTTGGGACTGTAGTAAAGATCCCCAAATGGCTTGTACAAGCTGCTGGAATCGATCTTGGGCGCTTCTCTTCTATCTTTTTTCGGATTCAACGCATACTGGTCTATCGTCTGCTGTTGGCGCTGCAAAAGGTAGCCATTGATCCTATTGGTGGGTTTTTGAATGGTATCTATGAACTTATCGCCCGACATCTGCGACAGCAGCACGTGGTGCAACAGGACCAGGGTGGCCAGCAGCAACAAAAAAGTGCTGATATTGGCGACAATACCTCCAAACAACGCCCCGATCAAGCGGTGCACATCCCAATCTTTGATGCTTTTATGGGGCGTGAGGTATTCGCCATGCTGCCGTAGGTGGATCAACTGGTGCTTGGTGCTCAGGCTGCCATCTTCAATGTTGGGGTATTCATATTGCTCTCCGGTAAAAAGGGAGTTGTGCTGCTCCAGCCCAACCTTGGAAGCATCGAATTTTTTGTTCTTGTTAAGAATTGGCTTGCCCTCCTGGTTGTTCCAGGGTTTGTCGCGCCGCTCCGGCTCTGCGCTCATCAGGGAGCTCAAGCAAGCGCCGATAAATCCGCCTCCGGAGACCGTGCTGAGGTAGTCGAAGTATTTTAGCTTATTGGCTTTGATAAATGCCTGGAGCATGCCCAGGCCAAGTGTGGAAGAGCGCACACCGCCACCGGAAATACAGAGCCCAGAGAGGTTGTCGGGAGTAGCTTCTTCCGTAATGCCATTGGCTTGGCGGCGTTTTTTTAAGTAATGCTCAAGTTCTATTTTGTGTACTTCCCTGGAGCGCCATTCAAAGTCTGCGATGGGAATGTTCTCGAGGTTGGAAGCATCTGGCGGCGTTTTCTTATTATCGGGCATTGTTCAATAAGGTTTTGGTGCCCGAAAAGTAAGGAATCCTCAGAGATTTCTCATTTATTGTCAAAAACCGCTGTCAAAGCATGCTCCAACGCAGGATACTGGAACTTGAACCCCGCCGCTTCAATTTTTTGTGCTGAAATCCGGTTGCTGTTCAAGACGACCGCTGACATCTTACCCAAAACCATTCGAAGCGCAAAGCTTGGCGCCGGCAGGAAAATGGCCGGTTGGCGCATGGCTTTGGCAATAGCACGAACCATTGCCTTCCCGCGCACGGGCGTGGGCGCGACGGCATTGTACACGCCCTCTGCCGCCGGGGTTTTGATGGCCCATACCATCATGTTGCAAACATCATCACGGTGAATCCAGGACCACCATGCCTGGCCATCGCCAAAATAGGCGCCCAGGCCAAAGCGCAATGGTTTGATTATCTCGGCCAGCGCTCCACCTTCCCGGGCCAATACCACGCCGATGCGGAGCTTTACCGTGCGGATGCCCAGGGATGCCACTGCATCGGCCGCTTGTTCCCACAACTGACAGCTTTCAACCAGAAAATTGTCGTTGACTGGAGCATCAGTCTCGGTCATCAGCTTTTCCCCAGAATCGCCGTAAATACCAATGGCGGCAGCAGAAATATAAACATGTGGTCTATGGCCGCTGCGACTGATTGCTTCGGCGAGCACGCGTGCAGCTTGTACCCGGCTGTCAATAATGAGTTGTTTTCGCCTGGGTGTCCAGCGTTTGTCGGCAATGCCCGCTCCCGCAAGGTTGATGACCGCATCCACGCCTTCCAGCGCGGCGGCATCTATTTCGCCTTGTATGGGATCCCATTTGAATTCGCCGGGCTTGCGCGGGCTTCGGGTGAGTAAACGAACGCTGTATTGTTGTTCCTGTAACAGGTGTGCAAGCCTCGTACCGATGAGGCCGGTACCGCCCGCCAAAAGAACCAGTTTTTTGTTGTTCGTTGTTTGTTGTTCGTTCACAGTCACTCAATTATAGATGGAAATGCTGCTTGTTCAGCAGTTATCGTTTTACCAATAGTGCAGCGCC
>CAYVPM010000031.1:0-10383 GCA_964453475.1 uncultured Saprospiraceae bacterium
TGAAGGCCAGGTGGTACAGCTCGATACCATGCGCAAGGTGGTGGCCAGGGTGAAGGAGGATGCCATTTTGGGGCCGGTGGTGGATTATTAAAGGGGCAAGTTGGGAAGGGGCAAGTTGGCAAGGGGCAAGTTGGCAAAGGGCGAGTTGGCGAGGGGCAAGGGGTGCGTTTTGGTAGTTCTTTTTGTGGAAAAGAAGAAACCTTCAAATGAAGGTGACTATACCCAGTTACACACGAAACCGTTGAGGTGTTTTCGCGCAGATTTTACGCAGAAAAAACGCACAGATTCTACACAGATGTTTCTGTGTAAAATCTGCGCAACTGAATCTGTGAAAAATCTGTGCGAAATAAAAATCAACCTAAATGCAAGGTGTAATTGGGTATAGTTACCCAGATCAAAGCCCGGTTTTCCGGCCGCATAGGCGCCTGGCCGAGCCAGCACACTAAGTTTCTTATTGGCCTTTATAAAAAATCAGGCCAGAGAAACGGTAGTATTTGTAGTTTTACGCCGTACCGGAATTTTTTCCACCCATTTGTGGCTTTTCTGAATACGCTGTATATTGGCCCATTCGCTCACTTTTTGCATTAATATTTACCGACCATGAAGAAAATTGGAATCCTGCACGGGAAAGAAAGAAGTTTCCCGGAAGCCTTCGTTGCCCGCGTCAACGCCAAGAATGTCAAAGGTGTGCACGCCGAGCCTACCCATGTAGATGAACTGATGCAGGGCAACCCGACGCCCTACGCCGTGATGATCGACCGTATCAGCCAGGACGTTCCGTTTTACCGCGCATACGTCAAAAATGCCGCCCTAAACGGAACAGCCGTGCTCAACAACCCCTTTTGGTGGAGCGCCGACGAGAAGTTTTTCAACAACTGCCTCTCCACCAAAGTGGGCCTGCCCGTGCCAAAAACCATCCTGCTGCCTTCGAAAGAAATGCCGCCCGACACCAGCGGCGAGAGCTTCCGTAACATGAAATACCCGCTGGACTGGGAGCAAATGATCGAATACCTCGGCGGTTTCCCCCTGTACATGAAACCGCACTCCGGCGGCGGCTGGAAAAACGTGTACAAAGTGCACAACTTCGATGAGTTCTTCACCGCCTACAACGAGACGAATACCCTCGTGATGATGCTGCAGGAATGCATCGACTTCGATTCGTACTTCCGTTGCTACTGCCTGGGCGGCAAATACGTGCGCATCATGGACTATGAGCCGCGCAATCCGCACCACCTGCGCTACGTGGCCGATTTCAAGCACGTCACCAAATCCCAGCGCGAAGAGATGCACCAGTTCGTGCTCATGATCAACAAAGCCCTGGGCTACGATTTCAACACGATCGAGTTTGCAATCCGCGACGGCGTACCCTATGCCATCGACTTTTGCAACCCTGCACCCGATGCCGATGTCAACTCCGTGGGCGAAGCTAATTTCGAGTGGGTGGTGGAAAATGCCGCAAATATGACAATTGAGAAAGCTTTGGCACATAAAAGTGGTGGGAATAACCTGACGTGGGGTACATTTGTGCAAAACTCGGTGCAGGGACTCATGCCTTCCATGGCTGCGCCTGCCGCCGCACCTGCAAAACCCAAAAGCAGTGGAAAAGCTTCCAAGGCGAAAAAATAATTAATCCGTGACCGCAAGTGTTAAAAAGCACTTGCGTTGTTCACGCTTCTCACAATCTGGGCATTCATGCTCGTTGTGATTTCTTGCCCGCGGGTTCAAGGCACCTGCGGGTTTTTTTATTTTTTTAGTTAAAGATAAACCAAAACAATAATCCGTCTCGTTGAAAGGTTTGATGCCCTGAATTTGCCAATTCAATTCAACTTCAAATCCTTTGCCATGAAGAAAACAACCATTCTGCCGATTCTCGGCCTCGCTTTGGTCGCCGCCGTTTCCCTTACCGCATTTTCTGTAAAAAAAGTGCCTCAAAATAACCCGGAAGCCACTTTCGAGGAGTTTTTGGCGCAGTTCCCACCGCAACAATTGCCTTATTCCCTAACGGAAACCAGCCTGCGGACGCAGCTGGAGCAATATGTCGCGTATTTCAATGACCCTGTTGCCACCACAACGGCGCAAGAACGCCAAAAGCGCCTCGACTGGAAATTCTACCGTTTTCTCCCAAACCTCGACGCCGAATCCAGCTTCAGCCGCTTGCCCATGCAAGCCGAACCCATCGCCTTGTTTGTGCTGCAAGACAAATACGCTGTACTTTACAGCACCAGCCGCAGCTACGGGTATGGCTTTAGCACCTTTAATATTGCAGTTCTGGATAAAAAAGGCGCCCAAATTTCTTGCAACCAGGTCGGCAAAGTGATGCCCGAGACCCTCGTTTCGGCGGTCATTTCCAATACCTTGCAAGCCGAAGTCAAAACCTGGAACATCGAGTGGAAGAAGGACTACAAGAAAAACGGGTTGGAAGGCAACAAGGTAAAAAACCTTGTCCATGCAGAAACCGCAACCCTGGATCTTTTGACGCCCACCAAGTCCGAAGAGTCCCGGATCCAGCGCAAAGCGTTACCAATTCAGATTTTGGAGTCTAACGATGTCAAGACCAAGTAAACGTCATCCCTGATTTTTTTTCATAACAAAGCGCTGTGCCTAAATAGCGTCTGTCATGTTATGCCTGCACCAGGTTAGATATAAAGCAAATATCCCTTGATTTTCAAGTGCTTATTTCATTTTTTATACCTAATATATGGTAGGCATTTTTACCCCGTTTTCTGCTCAAACCCGCCGTTTACCAAAATTTTCATACCCTAAAAGGTGTAAAAACGACCATTTTGAAATATTTTTTCAGGGAAATCGCCACCCTCTGTTTTTTTGGCATCCCTTTTGGAATATACCAGGAAACAACGTTACAAACGGAAACAGCCACAAAAAAACTTAATCACATAATCAAAGCCAAAAACGATTTTAAAATTATGAAACACATCAAATTAATCCCGGCTCTTCTCCTTGCACTGGCAAGCTTCACTACCCTGAACGCCCAGGAGAACAACCCTACTTTCCAAGACTTCATCGCACTGTTCCCGAAAGCGGAACTGCCCTATACTTTCAGCGCAGAGAGCCTGCAAGCACAGCTCGAAGCCCGCACGGCGACCAAAGCACCGCGCATGGATTGGGAATACTACCAGTTCCTGCCCGAGCTTGAGCGCAGCGCAGCTTTCAGCAGCATGCCTGTACACCCACAACCGGTGGCAGCTTTCGAAACTGAAAAATACACCGCAGTCGTGTACAACCTGGCACGTGGCCTGGCACGCGGCAACAAGACGTTTAGCATCACGGTTTTCACCAAGACCGGCGAACACGTAGGCACACACTTCGTAGCCGGTGTTAACCCGGAAACATTGACCGCAGCGACCATCAACGAAGATTTGAGCGCCACGATACTGGAATACAAAATCACCTGGGCAAACAATTACCGCGACAACGGACCGATTGGCAACAGCATCACCGGCCTTACTGTAGTTGAAACCGGCGTTTTTTCCCTCGCTACTGCCGGCAACCCCGACCAAATCGAATGGGCAAGCCGCACGGCAAGCAACAACACCAACCTGGTTGAAATGAAATAACAATTTGTCAGGGATGACAAAAACCTTAACGGAGAATAAAAAAAGCCTCCTGTGTAGCAGATACGCAGGAGGCTTTTTTCATTGCCTAATTCCCTAATCCGCTTTCAGCAAACGCATCACTTCATAATTCGTTTCAGCTTTCAAAACAACCCAATACACGCCAGAAGGAAGACTGTTAAGTGAAATCGTCGCAAAATTAGTCCCCTTGGCAGCGGTGATGTTGAACATAGATTGAATGCCCCGCGCATCGGCGACCTGTACCTCAACCGGACCTTCATTTTCCATATAAAATTCCAGCAAGGCCGACTCAGTTGTAGGGTTAGGGGACAAACGGTTCACAAATGAGGTTTTTGGATTGCCAGCATTCCTATCGACCTTGATTGGAGATTTTTCACAAGGTGCATTGAGGCCACAGTTCTCCCGGAAAAAGTTCAGGTTGTCCATGGCTAAATTGAGCAACTCCGGCAGTTCGGGTTCGTTGGTAGCGCCGAGGTTTTGAAGGTAGAGGTTGGTCAGGTTCAAAATATCCTGCACGCTTGATTGCTGCGCAAGGATTTTTTGCAGCGCAAAATCCACCAGGCAGTTCGGTAGGTTATGGATATCCTGAATGCCCAAATTGCGGTCATTAAATTTCTGATTGTACCAGATATTCAATTGCAAAGCCATGGCGTTTGCCGCCAGTTGGTTGTTGAGCGAGCCATCCGGGTTGGACAGGCTGGCTGGTAACGGGCAACTGTGGTGGCCGGTAGGCAAGGGCTGTAAGCCGCCACTGCCAAAGAGCAGTGTTTGAACACAATCAGCATCATGTGCCGTGAGCGTATGCCCGCCGGCGCCTACCCTAACAGGGCCATAAGCAGCTATCAATTGATCAATAGCGTCGTTGCAGCTCATGCTGGCGATGGTGCCGTTCGGATCGCCCCAGGAGCTTTGTGAAGCTGTGCACAGTTGTTTGCAATTGCCCACCGCGAGGAAGGTTACAGAACAGGCGGAAGTGACCAATTGACAATGGTTCTTGGCCGTAATGGTATACGTGCGGTGCATTGCTCCGTTCTGCGGCGCGCCGCTGTCAGCTTTAATTTTGATCGAGCTGAAACCCCCATCACAGTCACTTTTGATCAGGTTTTTGATGTAGTCAAAAAGCTGTTGCGGCCCTGGTATGTCATCAACACATATCAACTTAAGGGTGTCGGGGCAAATCAAGGTTGGCGTAGTGGTTTCCTTCACATAATAGGCCCGTTCGCAGACAGACTCATTGCCGCAGGCATCTCTGGCCGCGTAGCGGTACGCCACAGTCATCGGGAAATTCGGACATCCAGTGCCGTTGGTCCAGGTTTCGTTCAGCGTCATGGTCACGCCGTTGCAGTCGTAAGCATTGATGGAACTCGGGTCCGCTGGTGGAACATCTTCGATGCAGGGCAAATAAACGTTGTCGTTAGGGGGGCATTCAATGACCGGGGGCGTGTTGTCTACCACGGCGAAATATGCCTTGACCTTGGTGATATTGCCGCATTGGTCGGTAGCCCGGAATTCATAATTTTTGCGCCAGGTGTTTCCGCAGCCCGATGATTCGCCGAGGAATACCTTTTCCAGGGTAACACTGCCGCAGGCATCTTCGACCACCAGGCCAGCATCGCTGTCGAGCCAGTCGTAAAAAGCTATTTCAGCCACACCAATACTTTCTTCACACTCAAACGCTACGGTCTGCGGCGGCGTGCTGAAAACCGGCGGTGTTGAGTCTACTGAACGGAACAGCGCATCCTGGTAAGAGGTGTTCAAGCACTCGTCGGTGGCAATGAAACGGACATTCTGACGGAAGGTATTGCCGCAATCAAAGCCAGGTATCTCGATGGGGCTGATTTCATAGGAATAAGTGATTTGAGCACAATCCTGCACAACGGCCCCGCCGAAGTTGTCTTTAAACTGTTGAAGCTGGGCGGCATTGTCAGGCCCGCATTCAACGAACAAATCTTTTGCTGCAACGATAAATTGCGGTGCGTTGAAATCGGTCACCGAAATGACCTGAGAAGCTGTGGTGCTGTTGCCGCACGCGTCTGTGGCGCGCCAGCTGCGGGTCAGGATCTTCCACACCGGGCAAACGCCAGGCGCCTCGGTTTGGCCAAGGAATGCTACCGTTGCGCCGCTGTTGCAATTGTCGCTGGCCGTTGCAATGCCAACAGGAGGGATCAAGTAACAATCGACGGTTGTGTTCGCCGGTACAAAAGTGAATACAGGCGGGGTCTGGTCGTTGACGGTAATTACCTGTGTGCAGGAACTGGTATTGCCACAAACATCGGCTGCGCGGTATTGCCGCGTCAGGATGAAACGGTTGATGCAGGTTTGGTTGCTCACCGTACCGGAGAAGAAACTTGGCGTAATAGTGCCCCCGCAGTTGTCGGTTCCGGTAACCAATGCCGGGTTCGGAGGGGGCACTTGTTCAGCACAGGAAACCGTTTGGGCGGCTGGGCAGGTGATGATTGGCCCTGTTTGGTCGTTTACCGTGATTGTTTGGATACAATTGTTTGAATTGTTACAGGCATCAACGGCAAAATAAGTACGGAGGATCGTGAATTTATTGGGACAGGTTTGATTGGTAATGTTGTCGCCTTGAGGAAAAATCTGGACCGTTCCGCCGCAGTTGTCGCTTTCGTTTGTCACGGCATTAGCATCTGTCGGCGGGACATTGGATGCACAGGAAACCGTCACATTTATGGGGCAGGTCAAAACAGGGTCGACCTGATCGTCAACTGTTATGATTTGTGAACAGGTGGCAGTGCTGTTGCAATTATCGACGCCCAGGTAGGTGCGGGTAATGGTCAATCTGTTAGGGCATAATTGATTGCTAATGGCATCGCCCGAGTGGGTGATGGTGACATTGCCCGGACAGGTATGGGTTTCTGACACGCTGGCGGGGTTGGCAGGCGCTACATTGTTGGCGCATGAAACCGTCACTGCAGCAGGGCAGGTGAGTACAGGCGGCAGGAAAGAGCAAGGCTCCACGGTTATTGTAGTACCCACAGATGCCGTACAGTTTGCGTCAGCGGTGAAGTCAGCGCGAATGCTCGTAGTATTTCCATCTGCTCTATATCTTATTCCGGTGAATGTATGCGAATTTCCAACCAAATCGCTTACGGGCACATCAGGGTCTCCGCCGCCTGGCACAAAGTCGGGGCCAAGGTTTATCCCCAAAAGCCCGGTGGTCGGCGGGTTTTCAAACTCAACGGTGACATCCAGGGTGAAAAAATCATCCGTTTCAACATCGTTTGTGCCATTGTCATCACAAGGGCCCTGGTTAAAAGGGATGATGTCTGTGATAGAACAGGTTGCCTGGCCATTCGAGCAGGAATTAACTGCCGGACCGGTGCCGGGCAGCGAACAAATTACGGTAAGCCCACTGTTACGAATATCCGCCGAGATATCTGTAATCTGGCCGTCTGCACGGAGCCTTACATTGTTGAATGTGTGGGTGATATTTGTACCAATCGGGGCAGGCACGCTTTGTACCTGAACGACATCAGGCCCGGTAATCCGCAGCGTATGGTTGCTGGCGGTGTTTGAAAAAAGCACATCAACATCCACTTCAAAAAAATCGTCTGAGTCGTCGCCCCCTGTCCCATTGTCATTGCATTGGCCTATGTTGTTGAAGGAGAAGCCGATGATTTCACAAGCAGTCCCGCCGTTTGAGCAAGGATCGACGACCAAATTCCCGGTCACAGGCGCTATACAATCGGGGTCAACTGTCCAGTTCACCTGTGCTACCGTTTGGGTGCCGTCGGCTTTGAACTTTACGTCGTCAAAAATGTGCAACAAGCCGATTATTTGATTCCTCGGGATGGAATAAGTGCCGATTTGGTCGCCGCCTGGGACTATTTGTAAATCGCCGGTCAAAGGTGGGTTAATAAAAGTTACCCGAACGTCTTTGGTAAAGAAGTCGTCGCTTGGGTCATTGGGTGTACCATTGTCGTTGCAAGGGCTGGTTGAGCCTGAAAAATTAACTTCTGAAAATTGACAATCGGTCTCCAGCGTTATGACAAACTCCTCTTCAACACTTACGCAGCCATTGAGTGAAGCCGTTGCGCTAAAAGTGCTACTGATCGGAGAGCTAATGTTTTCAGCCGTAAAAGAAGGTACATTTCCAGTGCCGTTCGTGGCCAGGTCGGGGTTGGCGATATCTTCCGGCGTGCGCGTCCAGGTTATGGTTGCGCCAGGCACATTGGCAGTCAACACGGTTGCAGGCACGGCATCGCCTTCAGACACCGTAATATTAGGAACAGCCGAAACCTCGATTTGGGTCGTCGTGGAGAAAAACTTTATGTCATTGTCGCCCGCTACGACAGAGCTGCCGATGCGCATGGTGCCGCCTGAAGATGGCGTGCCACCGCCTGCCGCTCCACCATAGCCGTACAATCGGAAGGTGGTCGATTGGTTGTTAGGGGTGATGACATCGCTGAATGTTTTTTCTACTGAAGTGGTCGTCACTGCCACCGTACCTATATCGGCTGTAAACCCATCGCTGCTGCTCCGCAAAGTAGCGGTATTTGGCCCTGTTGCCGAGCTTCGCAGCACGATGACAATCGTGGTTGGGTTGAAAAACAAGCAGTTTATAGAATTGATGGTGAATTCGTAATAGTCGTTATTCGCAATAGCATCTGCCAGCGTAGTGGCGCTGGAGCCGCTGAACCATCCGGAAGAATTCATGGACCCAGCTCCTGTAACAGCAGTGAGGCCTGCGCCACGGGAAAGACCATTGTTGGTAAAACTGGCATTATTGTTTGTACCGGGGCTATTCAACTGGTCGCCGGGCTCTGCGCTAAGTTCCCAGGAAACTGCCTGGCTGAAATTTGCAGTTGAAATACATAATGCAATAAGTAGCAAGAGGAAGTTTTTCATAATGTGTGGTTTGGCTTGTGAACTTTAAGTTGCGATTAGTGTCGCCACTTGAAGTTACCTAACCACAGGTTTGAGTTTTTTTTTGCGGGCACTGAAATGGAAAGCCGAAGTTCGGTAGTCCAGATTGCTATTTAAACAAAAGTGACAATACCCATTTACACACGAAACTGTCGAGGTGTTTTCGCGCAGATTTTACACAGAAAAAAAGCACAGATTCTACACAGATGTTTCTGTGCAGAATCTGTGCAACCGAATCTGTGTGAAATCTGTGCGAAAAAAATCAACCTGAACGCAAGGTGTATACTTTGATTAAAACTTCAGCACCCTTTCCACCTTTTGGTAATGCCTGTCGCTCACCCGCAGGAAATACGCCCCGCTTTTCAACTGCTCTACGTCGAACCTACCCAAAACCGGCGTGTCAGCACTCGATTTATAGGTGTTTTTCAAGATCATCGAGCCAAGCTCATCAAACAGTGCCACGGAATAGGTATTGGATTTGTCTTCCGTGATGCTGAACTCGATCTTATGCGACACAGGGTTCCCCAACATGCGCAGCTCAAAACTGCTGCCCGCCAGCTGCTCAAAAGTGGATGAGATGGAGCAGCCCTGAATGATGGGCAAATCCTGGTAATCGGGCGATATCAGCGTCTGCACCTTGGCTTTCGGCACTTTGAACCACTGGTTCAGCACGCTGCCGTACACCGAGCGGAAGTCGTACTGCATGGCCACCCCTTCCTGGTCGGTGGTGCTGGGCGAGATAACGGGGTTGGCGCCGAGGATGACGGGGTTGATACAGGAACCAAAGAGTATCATCGGCGCTGCAGAGCCGTGGTCGGTGCCGCTGCCTGTGGTTTTGATCCGGCGGCCAAACTCGGAGAACGTCATGCCGATCACGCGGTCGTGCACGTTCAGTTTGACCAAATCATCCTGAAATGCGCAAATCGCGTTGGATAAATCCCGCAACAAATTGGCATGCGTGCCGATGGTATGGTCGCTGTTGTTCACCTGATTGCCATGCGTGTCGTAGCCGCCCTGGTTCACCACATATACCCTGGTTTTCAAGCCCCCGGAAATCAGCTTGGCCACGGTTTTCAGCTTTTGTGCCAGGGCGTTGTTTGCGCCGTATTTGGTACCGAGGTTCGTGCCCTGGGCCGCTGCCTGTTTGATGGTATCGTTGTACAGGTTGGTCTGTTTTACGGCATCCCGCAGATAGGTCAGCTCCATGCCGTAACAGTTGTTGGGTGCGGGCTCCAGGTTTGGGTCGTCCAGGAAAGAGATCGTGTTTGGGTCGATGACCGACAGGCTGTAATTGCCATTCACGCCCTGGCATGTTTCCGATACGTTGTTGCCGATGGTCAGTGCAATGGGGTCGGGGAAGTCCGGGTTTGGAAAGCCGATGGGGTATCCGGGGAACTCACAATCGAAATACCTGCCCAGCCAACCGGTATTCAGGAACTGGTCGGCGGCCGAAGCGGTGGTCCATATATCCTGCGAACGGAAATGGGAGCGGTTCTGGTTGGGGTATCCCACGCTCTGTACAAACTGCACCGCCCCGTCGTTCCAGGCCATAAAAAGGTCGGTCATGGCAGGGTGCAGGCCAGTTTCGTTGTTGATCTTGATGGCGGAATTGGCCGGGATCAGCACCGGGTTTCTCAAGGTGCTGAGTGCCGCGTATTGGTCGAGCGGCAGCAGGGTATTCAAGCCGTCGTTGCCGCCGTTGAGCTGGATGAGTACCAGCACGCGGTCGGTATCGGCGCCGAGCATGGAAACCAGGCCC
Organism: uncultured Saprospiraceae bacterium; assembly: GCA_964453475.1. Taxonomy (GTDB): domain Bacteria; phylum Bacteroidota; class Bacteroidia; order Chitinophagales; family Saprospiraceae; genus M3007. The sequence goes on from CAYVPM010000031.1 coordinate 10,240, forward strand.
TGGCTGAAAAAGGAGTTTACTTGCAGCCCATTGATAAACATGGGGACGGAAGCCAGGGAGCCAAGCTTTAGGAATGATCTTCTTTTCATTGTATACTGTGATTAAAGTGATTTTGAATGATTTGAGTGACCTCCTACGCCCTGA
>CAYVPM010000032.1:0-10353 GCA_964453475.1 uncultured Saprospiraceae bacterium
GGTGTACACATGCACGAGCGCCCGCGCCTGATTCATGGCGGTTTTGGTGAATGAAATGCCGAAACAGATTGGCATCAAGGCCACACCGCGCTTTTTGTTTCGGTGCTCAGCGTTGAAAACGGCCGCTTGATACTGTGTCTTTTCAAAGTTGAAACGCGCATCTGCCTGTTCCCAGGATGTGATGGCTTCGCTTTCCGCAATTTGCCCATAAGGAAATTCGTCACCGGTTTTCAACAAATTGATCCGCTGGATTTCCACCGGCTTTACCTTCATTAGTTCCGCCGCGTGGGCAATGGCGGCTTCAATGACAAACATCCCCTGCGGCCCGCCGAAGCCACGGAAAGCGGTGTTGGGCGGTAGGTTGGTACGACAACTGTATGCGGTGGCTTTAACGTTCGGCACAAAATAGGCATTGGTGCAATGGAACAAGGTGCGCTCCAACACCGCGGGCGACAAATCTGCCGCAGCGCCTGCATTTTGGTAAAAAACGACCTCGTATGCCTTGATCTTCAGGTTTTTATCCAGGCCAATCTTGTAATCTGCCGAATAAGGGTGCCGCTTGCCCGTCATGCGCATGTCTTCCATGCGGTGCAGGCTGTACTTCACCGGGCGGCCAGTCAGCTGGGTGCCTACAGCGCAAAGCGCCGCCCAGGTGTTTGCCTGGTCTTCCTTCCCGCCAAATCCTCCGCCAAGCCTGCCCACCTCCACTTCAATACGGTGCATGGGCAGCCCGGTGACCCGCGCGACGCAGCGTTGCACCGCCGTCGGCCCCTGGGTAGAGGAATAGATTTTGATGCCGCCGCCCTCCATCGGCACCGAATATGCGCCCTGCGTTTCGATGTACAGGTGCTCCTGCCCGTTCACATCGGCGCGGCCCTCGAACACATGGGCGCATTGGGCGAACGCAGCTTCGGTATCGCCGAGCTTGAATTTTTTGGGCGGGATGATAAGTTCGTTTTTTTCAAAAGCAATCCGCGGATCGGTGATGAGCTCCAGTGGCTCAATCCCGGCTTTTATGCTGGCTGCGGCAGCCCGCGCCGCAGCCTCCGTGGTGGCCAGCACCAGCGCAATGGGCATTCCCTGGAAATGCACGTGGTGATCGGCCAGCAAGGGTTCATCTGGTACGATGCCGCCGATCTGGTTCTCGCCGCGAAGGTCTTTTGCCAGAATTATCTTGATCACGCCAGGCATCTTTTCAGCACCTTCCAGGTCAACATGTTTCAATATGCCATGCGCTACAGGCGAATCAAATACACAGGCGAACAAGCTTCCTTGCTGTAAGGGAATATCGTCGAGGTACAGGGACTCGCCGCGGACATGCGCATATGCGTCGATGTTTTTCATGGCTTGGGCAACATTTCAGTAAAATGAGCGCGCAATAACTGCTTCAACAACAGCCGTTTATAATCTGCGGAACCGCGCACATCCGAAATTGGGCTGATTTCGGATTGCATGATCTCATTGACTTGTGCCAGCAGGGCTTCCGTGGATGATGGGTCTGCCGGCAAGGCTGTTCCATTCAGGAACGCTGAAGTTTTTGTCAGGTACAGCGGAATGGGCGCTACACCGCCTGCAGAAAGATGGGCTTCCGCAATGAGGCCATTTTTCAGTTGCAGGGAAATTGCAGTGTTCACGCTGGCAATGTCGAGGTAAGTACGTTTACACACTTTTTCAAAATTGAATAGGAAAGGGCCGTTAGGTTTTTTGAAACGTATTTTTTCCAGCACTTCGCCGGCGCTTTTGTCTAGTGTTTTATAGCCAAGGTAAAATTCGCGTAAGGGGATTTCCCGCAATTTTCCGTTGCGCAGCACGATGCTGGTGTCCAAAGCCAGGAGCCAAATCGTGAGGTCGCCGATGGGGGAGGCATTCACCAGATTCCCCGCCAGCGTGGCCATATTGCGGATGGGCGTGGACGATACCAGTTTCAGATGCTTGTACAGGTTGGGGAAAATGCCTTGCATCACCGGGGATTCCAGCAGGTCGCTGACCGTTGCCGCAGCCCCGATCTCGATGTGGCCCTCAATTTCCCGGATGCTTTGCAATTCTGTTTTGTCGAAAAGGGAATGGGCAGCAACATTTGCCAGGTGTTCGGCTTTTTGTGCATAAAGGTCGGTGCCGCCACCGAGTATTTGAGCAATAGGGGAGGGAGAGGCTACCTGCGGGTGACTGTTTTGAAAGCCTGCCAGGCGTTGTGGAATGGAAGCGAAGTAGTCGGGGACAAATCCTTTTTCGATGGCAAACTCCAGGGGAGGCCTGGCGCCGCGCTTTTCCAGCATATTTGTCAGCCTGGCTGCTGCGCGCTCGATGGATTTATAACCTGTGCAGCGGCAGATATTGCCGTCAATAGCTGAAATAGCCGCCGCTGCGGAGGGTTCTTTCCCCTCCAGGCAGTATCCGGTGAGCGACAGCACGAAGCCGACCGTGCAAAAGCCGCATTGGCTACCATTTTCTTCTACCAGAGCCTCCTGCACTGCCGTCAGGCCCTTAGGTTTGTTGATTCCCTCCACAGTTACGATATGTTTACCCTGGGCATTGGCCAGCGGCATCAGACAGGAGGTCATGGAACGGTATTCCACAGTTTTGCCTTTCAGCTTGCCCACAAGCACGGTGCAGGCGCCACAGTCTCCTTCACGACAGCCGATTTTGGTGCCTGTCAGATGTTGCCGGTACCGGATGAAATCAAGTAGGGTAGTGCCGGGCAGCACTGCTGTCTGTATCGTTTCGTTGTTAAGGATGAACGCAAGCATACTGCAAGTTTACGTCAATATTTGCGAATGAGCACAACGCCAATAATGACAAACAGCACCCCCAGGATTCGTGGAAGGTTTATCTCCCTGACTGCAGTTCCCAAAAAGCCATAATGGTCAATAGGCAGGGAGGCCAGCATCTGCCCGGCGATGAGCAGGCTGAACGTGAGTGCAACACCCAGGCGGGGCACCAGCACCACCACGGCTGTGACAAAAAATGCACCGCACAAACCACCAGTCCAGGTGATCCAGGGCGCGTTTTTGGTAGAAGCCATATTGTTCAATGGGATGCCGGCGGCGAGGATGTATACCAGAAGCGCCACAGTGCCAACCAAAAAGGAAATAAAAGCCGATAATACCGGAGAATGGACGTAGGTGGCCAGTTTGTTGTTCACCGCCGCCTGCGTGGGCATGAGGGCGCCGGCAACGAGGGCAAGGAGCAGGAAGAACCAGTTTGCGAGCATTGGATTTGTTGTTTTTTAGAAGAAAGGTAAAAAGGCAAGTTTGCAAGGGGCAAGTTTGCAAAAAGGCAAGTTTGCAAAAGGCAAATGCAAATATGGCTAGATTGCGCCACACTTTCCATGGCAAGCTTTATTTTAAACAACGACACGAAGGGGACAACATTTGGCCCCCTAATGGAGAACAATCCCTTGTGACTGGCTTCGTCGTGTCGTCGTGTCGTTGTGAGAAACATTAGAACGCACCAAACGAAGGGCGCCGCCAGAAGGCCCAGGGCAGCTATGTCATTGTGCTGAACGAGCCGATGCTCTACTGACGATCCAATACGCCACCAACATGTTTGGCACCCAGCACAGCCCTACCCCAATGGCCAGGGTTGCGAACAGGAACCAGCGAATTGTTTTCATCATGCGCTTCTTTTTCTTGCAAAATTCTAAACCTTGCCTAATTTTGAACCTTAAATTTCTCCAACAAAAACAAAAAAAGATGAACTCCATTTTGCCAAATCAGGAACGCGCACGCTGGGCCGTTATAATTTTCTACCTACACCTCCTTGCTGTTTTATCTTTCGCTGGCGCATCTTGGTGGCAAGCAGACATTATTGAATCCGGCGATTTAGAACATGAAACAGCTGCGCTGAGCGATATTATCGTTGGTTTTAGCGCCCTAGCCTATGTAGGTAGTTTTGTTGCGACAATAGTTGTATTCATCATGTGGTTCAGGCGTGCCTATGCCAACCTGCATCGTTTGGAAAGCCCTAAAAGTATCCTGAGTTATCAGGAAGGCTGGGCCGCAGGTGCGTGGTTTGTGCCCTTTATCAACCTGGTGCGCCCCTACACCATTATGAAAGAATTGTGGAATGAAACCCAGGATAATATTGCCGGTAAAGTTGAGCGGGACGGCTTGCAATCATCGGCTATAATTGGCTGGTGGTGGGCTGCTTGGCTGATTTACAACATCGTCGGACGCATTACCGACAAGGTTGGAAACGACACTGATGTTGAAGGCATAATCCAAGGGTTAAGGTCGAATACGATCGGATTGATGTTTGCTTTACCCGCAGGTATATTAGCCATCCTGATTATCAAGAAGGTCAGCGCGTTTGAACAAGAATTGTATGAAGGGCAGCAGATGAATGACCCATCGGAGCATTTGCTGGCGGAGTAAACTCAAAGCCGCAAAGCGGCCCCGATAGAATTTTCTCGAAACGCTGGCTTGCTATTCATCCCAGCACTGACCTATACGTAAGCCCTCACAATTAGAGGAAAGTATTTTTACAACTATTCGCCCATTTTCACATTTACCGCATTCGGCCCTTTCGGCCCCATTTCTACTTCGAAAACAACTTTGTCATTCTCCCGGAGCTGGTGCTTGGTATTGTTGGCGTGCACGAATATGCTGTCCTTCGTTTCGGAATCTATGATGAAACCATAGCCTTTTTCTTCGTTGAAAAACTTCACCTGACCTTTGCGGATCGGATCATATGGCGTATCGTCGCGGGGGGGGACGCCGATGACAATGTCTTCGGCCTTGAATTTTTTCTTCTTTGCCGGGTCAGGCGGCGTATCGGTCAGGAAGCCGTTTTCATCAACATAAGAAAGCATGTCTTCGAAGCGTTTGGGCCCTTCTTCAGCTTTTTCTAGTTTGCGCTGTTCCTTGCGCTCAGTTTTCTCCTGCTTCTTTTTTCTGCGAAGTTTTTCTTTTTCTTTCTTGTTGAATGAATCTTGCGACCTTGCCATTTGATATGTTTAGTTAAAAAATACGCCTCATTAGCAAGGATATGGTATAAAGGCGTACCTTACAAAAAGCCTTGATACAGATCATTAACATTATAAGCAGGTACAAAGTTAACCAAATTTATCGTTTATCTGTTGTAATGGCGGCAAAAATCAGCCGATCTTTGTCTGGAAATATTTTACGGCTCATTTTTTGCTGACAATCTTAAGCATTAATCGATTTCAAATATCTTTTCAAAACTGAACACTACATTATGAGAATTCAAAAAAAGACGCTTTTGTTTATGTTGTTATTTTGGACTGCGGCCCAAACATTCGGACAAATAACCACCGTGCGTCGCTACAATCCTGAAGCCACCAAACCGCAACAATATTCCACACCAACAACTACGGGTACTTCAAAGGGTTCTGCTGCACCCACTTATGAATCAGCAGAAGACCAGGCATCGCGCCGCGCTGCTGCCCTTTCCAGGGTACAGGGTGCTGCTGCCAAAACAGCGCCATCTACCACGACAGCCAAGGGTTTGCGCCCGACCGAGTACAGCACAGATGGCACTGCACCAGCTACCTATTCCACCGTACCCGTTCCTTCTACGACCATGACTGTAAATGGTCTGGAGGTGCAGCGCAATGTGCGCAAAGGCGTCGGCCAGGTAGGTTCCGACCTGTTTACCCCGGTTGCAGAACTTCATTTCGTACAGTTTGCTGTTTATTGCAAAGATACGCCTGTTGATAAAGCTCCTTCCATCGATGGCTTGATGTTGCTTTGGCACAGCGGCAGCAAATGCCCAGGCGGCCAGCCCGGAGCAAGTTATATTGTGAAAGGCTACAACACTCCTGAAGATGCAAAAAATGCCGTTTTGCAATTCAAAGCCAACCGGATCGATTGCTGGTACAACCCATCCTTGACGGGTGCAGAGGTTGAAGTGATCGGGGTGCGGTAATGCTGCAGCCGCGTGCGCAGGTGAACTTGATGGGAGGACTGTTGAAAGCGATGGGTAAACGAATTATGGCGTAACCGAGCGCAACACCGTCCACTTTCCCAACAATTCCAACAAGAGCAGTGCCGCGGCCAACGCAAGAATCCATTCGAAATAATCTTTAGTGCGCTGCACGGTACTGACCTCTATTTTGGTCTTCTCCAACCGGTCGATCTCAGCATAAATTCCTGCCAGGTCGCGTTCGGAATAGGCGCGGTAAAACTTTCCATTGGTGATGGACGCGATCTGCTCCAGCAATTCGGTATTGAACGACATCCTTCGCGGCGCAAACACATAAGCCCCGTTGGGGTCGCGCTGGGCTGGGGACATAACAATGCCTTCCGAGCCGATGCCCACCGTGTACACCCGCACGCCCAGTGTCTGGGCTATATCTGCTGCCTGCAAAGGGGTGATATAGCCACCGTGGTTTTCCCCATCGGTGAGCAGGATCACCAGCTTGCTCACCGATGGACTGTCCTTGAGGCGGTTTATGGCTGTGGCCAGCCCCATGCCGATGGCGGTGCCGTCTTCCAATCGGCCCACCGTCAATTCCCGGATAAAGGACTGTACCACCTTCCGGTCGCTGGTTAAAGGGCATTGAGTGAAGGCTTCTGCTGAAAATGCGACCAGTCCGATGCGGTCATGCGGCCGGTTCTCCACAAAATCGGAAGCGACTTTTTTGGCAACCGTCAGCCGGTCGGGGTCAAAGTCCTTGCTCAGCATCGATGGAGAAATATCCAAAGCCAGCACAATGTCGAGCGCATCGGCCTTTACTTTTTCCTCCTGCCATTTTCGCTGCGGGCGCGCCATGGCCAATACCAGGCAAATCAAGGCGGCCCAGCGCAGCCAAAGCCAATGCTTACGCACACGGGATCGCCAGGTTTTAGCCTCAAATACCTGATTGGACTGGGGCATCCTCATGGCAATTTCCTGCACATTCCGATAGCGCCAAAGCAGCCAAAGCGGCAAAAAAAGCAGGAGCCATACAGGAGATGCGAGTGTCATAATCAGGATGTATTACGCTTGTACAGGGTTTTCTTCGGTTGGTTCTTCAACGGGCGCTGGAATAGTCTTGTTCACCAGTTCCACTGCAAAATCCATGGAATAAGCCTGGAAGGAATCCGGCGGGATGGCTTTGGCAAATTTTACCAAATCTGTTTGGGCCAGCACCGTTTCGAGGCCGGACTTCAGATCAGCAGGAAAATCGGTTTGGTTTAAGTGGGCAAGCAACTCCGCAGAAGGGCACTCCAAAGCAGGCACCTGGTATCTCTTTTCCAGATATTCGCGAATGATGAACGTAAGCTCGGCGCAATAGGCTTTAATGGCGCCGGTGCTCCACAAAGGTTTTTGTGACAGCACTGCCAGTTTTTTCAGCGCAAGTTCATGGGGCGGGAGCTCAAGTGTACGGCTGAGCATATTGCGTTTATTGGCCCGTGCATACCACCAAAACAACAGTGCCAGCAAGGTTATTGCCCCCAAAACCCAAAAGATCATGTTCAGGTGGTCGGTCCAATAAACAGGCTCGCGGCTAATGTCCTTGATGGGGGCCATATCATTGAGGTCCTCCGGCGCAGGGCTTGCGTACACCTGAATTTCTAGTGAATTTGTCTGTATTGAATCTGCTGCTTTGAAAGCGATTGATAGGGGCGGCAAGTTCAGGGTGTCGGCATCAAAAAAGATGAGCGCGATTTCGCGGGTCAGGGAATTCCCTTTCCGAACCCATCCTGTTTCTGAGAGGACGTTTTTTTTGCCGATGATTCCCTGCCAGGGCCCAAAGTCCAGGGTGTCGGGAATTTTGGTGTCTGAAAGCGTGATACGCAGCACAAAGGGGTTGCCGGTTTCCACCTGGGTGCTGTCAGCGGATAGCAGGGCAGAAGTTTGTGCCTGGGTTTGAAGGGTACAAAAGGTTAGAAAAATACAAAAAAATCGGGCAATATGTCTCATCGGATAAGGTGTGAAGCTCACATATTTCTGGCGCGGTTTTCAAAAAAGTGTAACAAAGCAGCTGTGTAAGGCTCAGCGGAAGGCAGGCTTAAAAAATCAGCACCTGCCCGGCGGAAGGCGTCTGCAGCAAGGACGCGGTTTTTGTCGAACCGTTGCGTGTATTCGCGGCGCAATGCCGGGTCGGCAGTATCCACCCAGCTCATTTCTCCGGATTCTGCGTCGCGCAAGTGCAGCAAGCCTACATCGGGCAGCACCCTTTCTCTGGGGTCCCAGCACTGAATGCCGACTACATCGTGCCTTCGCGCGAGCACCCGCAGGGCAGTCTCATAATTTGAGCCCCAGAAATCGGACAACAAGAAACAAACACTGCGCTTTTTCAACACATGGCGGGCAAATTGCATGGCGGCGCTCAAATCCGTACCGCTGTCGCCAGGCTGCACGTTCAACAGCTCCCGAATGATTCGCAGGGTATGCTGCCGCCCGCTTTTCGGTGGCAAATACAGGTCTTCCTTGTCGGAAAAAAGCAGCAAGCCAACCTTGTCGTTGTTGGAATTGGCGCTGAATGCCAGCACGGCACACAATTCTGTCAACATTTCCTGCTTCAACATGCCTGTTGTGCCAAAAAAAGAGGAGCCGCTTACATCTACCATCAACATCACCGTCAATTCGCGCTCTTCTTCAAAGATTTTGACGTGTGGCTCGCTCGTCCTTGCCGTCACATTCCAGTCAATGGAGCGCACATCGTCGCCGAACTGGTATTGCCGCACCTCGCTGAACGACATGCCCCGCCCCTTGAAGGCACTGTGGTAGCCCCCGGTGAACAGGTGTTTGGTCAATCCGCGGGTCTTTATCTCGACCTTTCGGACGCGGTTTAGCAGTTCCGTCGTATCCACTTTTCGTTGTGCGTTGAAAGTTGTTTGTTTTCGGGCGCGTGGCTAGTTGCTTTTTTTCTTCGCGTTTGAGGGGCCAAGATAAGGCATAATAAAGTTGTTCGTTACTTGCCAGCCATAGCTAAAGAGGACAAAAAACTACTCCTCCACCTCTTCGTAGTCTATTTTCCAAAGCTGGTACGTTTCGATGATGAGCGTAAGTTTCTCCGCGTAGGTGCGGGAGGTGGCATAGCCGGAAGATTTGAGGCCTACTGCCCATGCGGCATAATAGGGCACTTCGGATTGTCCATAAAGTTTTCTGGGAATGCTATACATGCCCCCGACATGAAAGCGCGGCAGCATCCAATTGTAGCGTTTGTCTTTTAGCAGCTGTGAATGCCGTTTGAAACTATGTGCTGGTGTCGCATACACTTCAAAGCGATCCCAGGCATAATCATCGCGCATTTGCATGCAATCAATAGCCAGGGAATGGAAATTGAAATCGCCGTCGGTGATCTTGCCGTCGCGGCGGAAGCCAGGGTTTGTCCTGCATTTTATGCCAAAGTGGTTGTTTCCTTTTTGGGCGAGAATGCTGCGTCCGGCATCTGTTTCCAGGATGCCTTGCGCCAGGGTAATGGATGCCGGGATTTTGGATTGCCGCATTTCAGCTGCCGCGATGTCGCGAAAACGCTCGATGTAATCCAGGTATGCCCGAATGTTGGTGTGGTATCCGCGCGACAATTTTTGGGTAAGGCCAGCCTCGATGCTTTGCCGGTTCCAATAGGTGTTTTTGTTGGAAAACTGCAGCCTTTTTGCATCGATTAGAAGCGAATCGGCATAAAAAGCTTTCAAGTGTGCGCTGAATTTAGCGCCTGCCAATTCAGCTCCTGTTCGGAAGTCCCGGGTCATTTCATGGAAAACAGGCAGTTCCGAAATCCCGTCAATTTTTGCTTTGATATCAGGATAATGCGTCACCACATACCAACAAGGAAGTGCAAAGAGCAACAAAGCATAGAAGCTGCCCTTTCCAAAAGCATAAAAGCATCCGCCGCCTTGTTCAGTATCGTTGTTCAAAATTCAAGAAAATTAATAAACAATCCCCAAGTTGAGCCCCAAGCTTTCGGGATACAAAGCTCCTGACTCAAGGCTCATCGCTCCTTTTTAAAAACGCCCTTGCCGCACTGAAGCTAACCGTTTGGTCTTGAAAATAAAACTGGGCAGCGGCGGCCTCCTCCTCGGTGGCGCCGAGGTGGTTGAGTATGTTTGTAAGGTGCATTTTCATGTGCCCGTGTTGTATGCCGGTGGTGATGAGCGAGCGAACGGCGCCGAAGTTTTGGGCGAGCCCTACACATGCGGTGATACACATCAGTTCTTCGGCGGAAGGCTGCCCCAGCATCTCCAGGGAACGCCGCGCGAGTGGGTGCAGGGCTGTAAGGCCGCCAACAGTACCAAGTGCGAGCGGCACCTCCAGTTCAAACTTAAAATGCCCGTTGGCAACAGTGCAGGAACTAAGACTTCTGTACTGGCCATCGCGACTGGCATAGGTATGCCCGCAGGCTTCGATGGCGCGAAAATCGTTTCCTGTTGCCAACACCACCGCGTCGATGCCGTTGTAAAT
>CAYVPM010000033.1:0-10223 GCA_964453475.1 uncultured Saprospiraceae bacterium
CATCCGATCCAGAGCACAGCGCATACCCCGAAAAACACAGTGGCTGCGACCAGCCTAAACAACACGTAACTGTTAATGCCCTCGATCCAATTCAAAATCAGTGGGCATGACAGCAAAAAAAGCCCAATGATGATGCCCATTTGTTTGTAAAAAGGAGTCCAATGCGTAGGGAAGCGCTTGTTGTAAATACTCCTCAACTCATCGGGGATAAAGGTCTGGAACACCAGGGCGGGCACACCCATGATGAACACCACGTACGTGATGCCGATGCTGACAGCGGAGGCAAACCACTCCTCGCTGAGCAGCTTATGGTTATCGTAAAAAAGGAGTATTGCCGTCATGCGCGGTAAACAGTGCGTATAAAGTCAATAAAAGCACTTTCGTAATAGGCATGGGTTTTCATTTTAAAGTTGTTTTTCGGCAAGTTGATCGGCGCCTTGAAAAGTTCTGGGTTTTCCTCGCTCAACTCCAGGGTGAATACGCCAAATTTGGCTTTTGCCAGGTGGTTAAATTCCGAGCCGATATTGCTGGAAATGGTTTTCAACAGCTCGAAACCGAGCTTGTGGTTGCCCGAATTCCGGTATTTTTCCCACATGTCATCAGGGCCGGAGGGTAGGCGCAAGTCAAAAATAACCACATCGAATTGTTCCTTGCGCAGTCGGTAGAAAGCCTCGGTCGCATCGCGGGCGAAATGCGGGTCAAAGTCATCGACCATCATCAATGCCATCCGCTTTTCGAGGAGGTCGTGGTCGAGGTTGTCGTCAATCCAGAGTAATTTGATTTGTGTCATCTTGAAGGTGGGTACTGGTGGTTACGTGCAGGTTTATTTGTACAAGGGCAGCACAATATGCGCCCTGGTGATGAACGGGTTGGTGTACACATCTGGGAGGTTGAATGCCGTAGGCTCGGAGCTCAGCGCCAGCGTGCCGCCATGCCGCAGTATGATTTCCCGGGCATCGAACAGACCGATGCCTGTTCCCGCGCGCCCGCGATCGTCTGATTCTTTCCCGCGTTTGCCAAACTGGAAAATAAAATCGTTTTCAAGCTCTTCTTTCCGGATCGGGACGCCCCAGTTTTCAATGGTGAGCTCCACGGTATCCTGTTTTTTTTCAACTTTTATTTCTACCCAGGGCCGCCTTTCCTGTCCCTTGCTCCAACTGTATTTTATGGCGTTGTGGATGAGGCTGTGCAGGGCCCGGTTCAACACGGCATCGTTGCAGGCAACGGTGATGATGTCGCGGGAATTGAATAACTGTTTGACGGTCACGCCGTTCAGGGAAGCAAATTCTTCCAAAAAATGGATGGATTTGTTCAATATGCTGATGAGGTTGAAAGGTTTAAGGTCTGGCTTTTCTATGTCCCCCCGGCGCAAGTAATCCCTGAAATAATAAAAGTCGTGGATGCGATCGTTGAGTTCGTTCAAGGATATGGAAATGGAGACCATGCTGCTCAAACGCAGAATGTCCTCTACTTCGCTGCGCAGTCCCCTGATTTGCTCCCGTGGCAAGTTCAGGTTTTTCAGGGCTTCGAGGTGTTTCCTGATTTCGATCAAATTGAGCCGCAACCAGGAGGCGTTCGACATCTCCGTTTCATGGTTGATGGCCAGGTTGCGCCAGTGCTTCTGCACCAGGGCAAATTTGCTTTCATCTGTACCGCGTTCCCTGGCTACCTCAATGAGCTGTTGCAGGGTATTTCCCAGCCGGGATTTGTGGCGCTCAATTTCCTGCGCCACCTTTTGGCGGTCGAGTTGCGCCTCGCCCTTCAACAAGTCCTGGCCGTGCGCTTTCAACAACATGCCGAGCATGCTGCGCAGGCCATCGATGGTGGCAATATAGGTGTGCAAAACGGCGCTAAAGTTGGTTTCCAGTGTGCGTTTGTGCCGCCCTACGTGGTTGGTGAGGTCGTACACCGCGCCAACCCGGATTTTTTCTGCTTCGCCGTAAACATAGCGAGCATTTACTACCACATTGTGCTTTACACCATTTTTATCTACAACATCCATAAAATGGTCGAGCAGGAAATTGCCTTCTCCAGCAGCCTTGTTGAGGGCTTCTATGTAATCGTCATTGGAGGTTGGCTGGAAAGTATTGGCTGGCAGCCCGAGTATTTCGTCGGGGGATTCAAAGCCGTGAATGTGCGCGAATGTACCGTTTACCCTCGAAAAAATGTCCTCGCCGTTTGTTTTGCTGGAAATCAGGAACAGGCCTAACGGATTCACCTCCTGGATAACATCGAAGGTTATGTCGCGCAATATCCCTTTCACGCGGGCAATTTGGCCTTCTTCCCAACTGATGGTGCTGCAGCTCATTTCCACGATTACCATGGCGTCGTCTTTTCGCCGAAGTTTCGCCTGTTTGTGTTTGAGCAGTTGTGTTTTCCTGAGCTCATCAAAAAGCTCGCCTGCATCATTGCGGTTCCAGAAGAAATCGGCAACCGGCTTGTTTTTGATTTCTGACAGGCTGGAATAGCCCATCATTTGAACAAGGGCAGCATTTGAATCGACAATTCTGAATTCTTTGTCAATCTCGAAAAGCCCCAGCACCAGCTCGTCTTCAAACTCCTTGAACCACTCGATGATGCTCATGCTGTTGGCGATATTGAGCAGGACAGCCAGCTGGCCATCTTCATAATAGGGCGTAGAAGCAAAACGGATTTTATAATGTTCTCCGTCGATGTTCAGCCGGGCGGTGAGGTCTTCGCGCCATTGCCCGAAAGGGGTCTTTTTTACCAAACGCAGCAAATGGGTGCGCTCGGCAGGGTCTTCAAAATAAGAAATGATGCTGGAAGGATAGGTTTGGAGGTCGTCGCTCAGTTTGAACAGTTTTGCTGCCGCAGCATTGGCAAAGAGAAACCTTCCGCTCGCGTCACTGACATGTACCGGAAAAGGCAAGTTTTTCAATTGCTCGAAAGCATGCTGCACCGCTTGGAGCAATGTTGGCGAAAGGGGGGTATCCATATCCTTGCTGTTCAGATATTGAATGGAGTAAAAATGATCTGCATGCAAAATCAGATTGCCAAAAGTATGATTCTCTCATAACTTTGTATGGCAAATTTTTATTTTTAGCTAAAAAACTTGCCAAGCCTGCCTAATACCGTCATAACTTTGCCACCAACCGGGCATTATTTCCGCAATCTCAGCGCCCGGAAACTTCATGATAAATCTACTTTCCGACACCGTTACAAAGCCCACGCCCGCCATGCTGCAGGCCATGTTGGCCGCTGAAGTGGGCGATGATGTTTTCCGTGAAGACCCCACTGTCAATGCCCTGGAAGCCAAGGCCGCCGCCATGTTTGGCCACGAAGCAGCCCTGTTCTGTCCCAGCGGTACCATGACCAACCAAATCGCCCTCAAAGTGCATACAAGGCCGCTTGACGAGGTGATTTGCGATGAAATGAGCCATATTTATCAATACGAAGTCGCCGGTTATGCCTTCAACTCCGGCATTGGCGTCAACTTGTTGCACGGCGAAAACGGCATCGTCAGCGCTGAAATGGTGGAGAAAGCCATCAAGCCGGAATACGACTGGCTGCCCCGCAGCACCCTGGTGGTATTGGAAAACACCTGCAACAAAGGCGGGGGAAGTATTTACCCCCTGGAAACCATCCAGGCAATCAGGCAGGTATGTCGCAAACACAAGATGGCCCTGCACCTCGACGGGGCGAGGATATTTAACGCCCTGGTGGAAACAGGCGACAGCCCACTGAGTATCGGCAATGTATTCGACAGCATTTCTATTTGCCTCAGCAAAGGATTGGGGGCGCCGGTGGGCTCCCTGCTCATAGGACAAAAGGATTTTGTGTCCAATGCCCGGCGTGTGCGCAAGGTGATGGGCGGCGGCATGCGCCAGGCAGGCATATTGGCCGCGGCAGGCATCTATGCCCTCGACAACCACGTGGAGCGCCTGCGCGACGACCACGCCCACGCCAGGCAACTGGCTGCAACCCTGGCGGAATTGGGCTATGTCAATAATATTCGCCCCGTGCAGACCAATATCGTGATATTCGACCTGCTGCCGCCGGTTCCCACGGCGCTGTTTTTGGACTATTTGTTGAAAAACGGGGTTAAGGCTTCGGCATTCGGGCCAAATACCATTCGGTTTGTGACGCATTTGGATGTGAGCGCGGAGATGATCGGGCAGGCGATTGGGGTGCTTCGCAGTTTTGTTGCCTGATAGCTTCCTTTGAAAAATGATGGATTTTGAGTGCAGTCCCATGCTATTCTCACCCGGATTTGCTTACTTTTGCGGCCATTTTCAATGAAAAACCTGGAATGGCAATATTTTTAGCCATTTGATGGACTTCTTTTTGACCGTCTGATGGCGGCGCTACCGGTTCGTGTACCCAATTGCGATGCGAACGAACAACAAACAACTTTCAACGAATAACTCAATTGTCTAATTTCCTCTCCGAGCTCAAACGCCGCCGCACCTTCGCCATTGTCGCCCACCCTGATGCGGGCAAAACGACCCTGACAGAAAAACTCCTGCTCTTTGGCGGCGCCATTCAAACTGCCGGCGCCGTAAAAAGCAACAAAATCAAAAAAAGCACCGTCTCCGATTTTATGGAGATCGAGCGCCAAAGGGGCATTTCGGTCAGCACCTCTGTCATGGGTTTTGAATACAGGGACTTGCAAATCAACATCCTGGACACTCCCGGCCACGAAGATTTCGCGGAGGACACCTACCGTACCCTAACCGCCGTGGACTCGGCCATTGTAGTCGTCGATGTGGCGAACGGTGTAGAGAAACAGACAGAAAAACTGACCAAAGTGTGCAGGATGCGCGATACGCCCATCATCTTTTTTGTCAACAAGCTGGACCGGGAAGGCCGCGACGCCTTTGACCTGATCGATGAAATTGAACAAAAGCTGGATGTTAAAGTGCGCCCGCTATCCTGGCCCATCGGAATGGGGCAGCGCTTCAAGGGCGTTTACAATCTCTATGAAAAAAAACTGGTGCTGTTCCACTCGCATGGCAAGCAGGAGGACGAAGAAATCATTGTGTTCAACGATCTTTCCAGCCCCGATTTGGAAAAACATGTGGGTGAAAGTGCAGCCCGGGAATTGCGCAGCGAAGTAGAGATTATTGAAACCGTTTACCCGGAATTCAACAGGGAAGACTACAGGAACGGACTAATCTGCCCGGTGTTTTTTGGCTCGGCGGTCAACAATTTCGGGGTGAAAGAAATGCTCGATTGTTTTGTCGAAATTGCTCCTACGCCCCTGCCACGCCACGCAGAAGAGCGTCTGGTGCGCCCGGAAGAAGATAAAATGACGGGCTTTGTGTTCAAGATATTTGCCAATATGGATCCCAAACACCGGGACCGCATTGCGTTTTTGCGGATATGCTCCGGCAAATTTGAGCGCAATACCAATTATCGCCACATTCGACTTGGCCGCGACTTTAAATTCCCAGCGCCTACTATGTTCATGGCCTCTAAAAAGACCTTGCTCGACGAAGCTTATCCGGGCGACGTGGTGGGCTTGTACGATTCAGGGAATTTTAAGATAGGCGACACCTTGACAGAAGGGGAGGACCTGCACTTCAAAGGAATCCCGGCATTTTCACCGGAGCAGTTCCGATACGTGGAAAATGCCGACCCGCTCAAAACCAAACAGTTTACCAAAGGCCTGGACCAGTTGATGGACGAGGGTGTAGCCCAAATGTTTACCCGTCAAAGCGACGGTCGACGTATCATCGGCACGGTTGGCCAGCTGCAATTTGAGGTGATCCAGCACCGGCTTGAGAGCGAATACAACGCAAAATGCCGCTATGAACCCGTAAATCTATACAAAGCTTGCTGGGTCCATGCCAACGACCCCAAAGCAATGGAGGAATTCCTGGACCGCCGCAAGCGCGATATCGCCGTTGACAGCGAGGGCGCCACCGTATTTTTGGCGGAAACAGCCTGGTGCTGCAAACAGCGCAGGAGAATTTCCCGAAGATAGAATTTCGGTTTACGAGCGAATAAGATTTCAGTCCACCGTCAGGTAAACAAACGATGCCCGTTCCGGGAATGTACTTGCCCCTTCCTCACCTTCTGCGGCAAGGTAGTAATGTTTGATTAAGGCAGCGTCCACGGCGATGGTATAGATTCCGTCTCCGGCAGCCGCATCGCCATTGGCTCCATCGTCGAGCATGGGTGTCCGTTTGAAAGCAAAATATTTGTCGCTGCGGTAGTATAGCCAGCCGCCTTTGCTTGCGTCGGTAAACTTTGCGGTAACTTTCACCTTTTCGGCTTCCTTTGTGTGTTTAACGGCCTCTATTTTGGGCTGGGGCTTGTTTAGCAAGGGGTGTTTGGACAGGTATTCCGTACGTTTCGACATAAGCTGCTGGATGCCGATCACATTGTCGGCGCCTGAATTCATGGGTTTGTCCAGGGCATTTTGAAATTCAGCGTAAGAATACAGTTTTAGAGAATCCAGCTTTACCCAGGAATCTATTTCCTTGCTCATTTCCTTGGCACGGGTATTAAGTTTTCCGTTTGTCAGCCATTCGTTGGTAATGGTGCGGCAATGGGCGATGTAAAGTTTTCTGTACAACGGAACCTTGAGCAGTTTGGAGATCAAAGGGCGCTTTGGGTTGTCAAATTCTGCCAGGGGCTGGTATTGTATCAACTCATCGTCTTTCATTTCCTCAAAACTGAAATTGCGGCGCCAACCGCCGAAAGACATGTTGAGGTCCCAAATAAGTGGATGGGCAACGCCGGTTGTATCGAACCACAGGTAATAGTTGTGCGACAAGGAACCGTTGTAGCTGTCGAGGTTGACCATGATGTTGTTGAGCGCCAGCATCCAGAGTGTTTGGTCGACATCCAGCACCGTTTCGATTTTTTCAGGCGTTTTGTTCAGCACTTTGATCAGGTTGAGCAAGGACTTCCAGCCAGCCGGGTCGTCCATTTCATAGAATGCGTCGTAGCAACCGATGTTGTCGTTCAAATAAGCCAAGGAGGCGTTCTCTCCTTTTGGGCATCCTGATTGGCTCCGGGTGCGCTTCCAGTTGTCGGGGTCGCATTTAACCAGCACCCCTTTATCGGTGCCAAAATGTTTTTTTATGAATTTCTCATCAATCGATTCAGAGTTGACATAAACTCCATAATAGGTATTGTTGACGTACAGTTTCGTGAAATTGCAATTCGGAGCGGGCATATAGGTGCGCACGATCTCGTAGGACAGTGGCTCGCGTACAAAGCTAGGATCCAGGAATGCATTAGAAAGCTTCACGGTTGTTTGCTCCCCTTTAAGTTTTTGGGTTTTGACCTTGTAATCAAGTTTGACGTTGAAGGGCAGCTTTTTGTACGTATCTTTTAGGGTTCGGAAATAGGAACTGTTGCCTTTGAATCGAACGCCGACACTGTCAAACCGTTGGCCGTTCACCGTTGCCGAGCCCAGCGCGCGGGCATCAGGGTTGGCTTTTTTTAAGGAATCCAGCTTGGCGCTCCAGTTTTTGTGCGGAAGCTCGATGCGCACTTCTTGTGTGCCGGCGCCATAAAAGTCCTGCCCTGAAAGCTTGAACGTGCCCACAAAAAAAAGGCAGACTAGCAGTAAAATTGGCGTTAGTTTGATCATGTTTGTGTTGTAAGAGTAGAAAAAAGTTGAGCAAAAGGTGCCTTTTGCTTAGAAATAGCCCAAAGCCGTAATGGCTATTTGTTCAATTCGCTCAGCTTGATTTTGTTTGGGTTGCGTGTGTAGTCAGCCGGAGCAAATCCCACCGTGCCGGCATTTTCTGCAATGATATAATATTGAAGTTCCGCATCCATGGTCTTAGCTTCAACCAAGGCAGCATAGCCCTTCATGCCCGACGGCATCTTACTGGCATTGTCTTCGCTCATGTTGATGGTGGTGTAAGGCTCCTTGTCGCTGAAGCGGTAGCAGAGCAACATACGCTTTGGGAACCTGTCGGCTTTGGCGGTCACATTGAATGCGTTCAGCGCCTGATTTTCGAATTTGCCGCGACCAAGCACTTTTATCTCGCTTACGGTGGAAGGCAGGGGTGTCAATTCAGGGTGCACCTTTAAAAACTTGGAACGTTTCGATAGAAGCTCTACAATTCCGGGGATTTTGCTCTTTTTGCCAATGGTTTCTTTTAAGCTGCGCGTAAAGTCGTCCAGGCTGTAGGTTTTGTACTTGTCGTCGTTAAACGGCACAACGATCATGCCTTGCAGCTCCTGTGCCCTTTTCTCATACCAACCGTTCAAGAAGTTCTCTTCGTTGATCTGGCGGATATGCGCCAGGTATATTTTCCGGTTCAAAGGGTCGCTCAACAGCTTGCTGGCCAGTGGTTTGTAGGGGTTGTCGGCATGAAGCAGCGGATCGAGCGTTTGAAGTTCTTTCAGTTCAAGGTCGCTGCCGCTGTCCGTATTCTTATAGCTGCCAAAAGCCAGGTTCAGGTCCCAATGCAGGGGCTGAAAGAGGCCGTTGGCATCACGGCACAAATAATAATTGACGCTGTGATTGCCGGAATAGCTGCTGAGGTTTACCATGATGTTGTTGAGTGCAAGCATCCAAAGCGCTCGGTCTACATCGAGTACTTTTTCCACTTCTTTTGGCCCCAACGCCAACAATCGCGTAAGCTCCTGTAGTTCGGCCCAGCCGCTGGCAGAGCTTATTTCAAAATTGCCTTTGTAACACTCAATGTTGTCCTCGTATTCCAGGGAGCCGAAAATATTCTGTTTGCAATCACTGGGCAGGTTGTTTGGTTTGTAATCAACACCGGCTCTGAAATACGCTATTTTGCCCATGGAGTAATTGGACTCCAGCATTTGTTTTTCAATGTTTTCAAGGTTTACAAACACCCCGATAAATTCGTCGTTGACGAATAATTTGGTGTAACAAGCTTGTGAGCTCGGCATGTATTTGGCGGCAATTTCATGGAACAGCACTTCGCGCACCATACTCGGGTCGCGCACGGCTGCGGAGAGTTTCAAGCTGCCATAGCCCTGGTGATTTTGCTCCGGATTGCCGTGGTTGAGTTTGATGGTGAATGGGTTGCGCTTCAAGCCCGTTGCATAAGATTTATCGCCACGGAACCTGATGCCGGCGTTCTCATATTGAACCCCGTCGATGGTGACTGTTGCGTCCAACAAGCCGCCGCTGTGAATACGCAGGGAATCCAGTGCATCCGACCAGTTTTTCGTGGCGACTTTAATGCGGATTTCGCCTACCGTTTTTTTGTCGAACAAAAGGCGCACAGGCTTTGTGGTACTTTGCGCTACAAGGGTAAAAGGGATGATAAATAAAATTATTTGGATGAATTTTTTCATGGTCAAAACTTGAAAAATATTGAAGGTAACATCAAAAATCGCCGCAATGTTACGAAGAAATTGAAGGTTGAAAATGTCAGGAATGGCTATTGTTGGCTGAAAATTGCCGTATCAATTCGCCCAGTTTCCACACATCTTCAAATGAATTGTACAGCGGGACCGGGGCAAATCTGATGACGTTGGGTTCCCGCCAATCGGCAATAGCCCCATTTGCTGCTAAAAAATCAAACAAGCGTCGGCCCTGATCGTCGGTCAACAAAGATAACTGACAGCCCCGGGCTTCAGGGTCTGAAGGCGTGATGATTTGGAATTTTTTGGCGTCGGAATTGATTTCCTGGAGTACAAATTCCAGAAAACCAGTGAGTTGCAAGCTTTTTTTGCGCAGGTTCAGCATGCCGGCTGCATCGAATATTTTCAAGCTGGCCAGGTGGGCTGCATCGGCAAATATCTGGGCATTGCTGAGTTGCCAGCCTTCCGCACCGTACATGGGTTTAAAACCTTTGCGCATCTGGAAACGCTCGCTTTCAGCATGTCCCCACCAGCCGGCAAAACGCGGCAGGGCAGGGTTGTCGGCGTGTCGTTCGTGCACAAATGCTCCTGAAGGCCCGCCTGGGCCAGAATTGAGGTATTTGTAGCTGCACCAAACGGCGAAATCTGCTCCCCATTCGTGCAGTTGCAGCGGCAGGTTGCCAGCAGTATGGGCCAAATCAAAACCTGCAAAAGCGCCAACACCGTGAGCGGTTGCCGCAATAGCTTCCAGATCGTAATACTGCCCAGTGTAATAATTGACTCCGCTGAACATCACCGTGGCGATGCTGTCTCCTTCTTTTTTTATAACCTCAAGAATGTCTTCTGTCCGTAAAATTTCCTCCCCAGCCCTTGGCGAAACTTCAATGATCGCCACGGCGGGCTCAAAGCCATGCCAGCGCACCTGGCTTTCCATCGCGTATTGGTCGCTGGGG
>CAYVPM010000034.1:0-10081 GCA_964453475.1 uncultured Saprospiraceae bacterium
GGAGCGCGAATCCTTCGAAAACGAAGCAGTGGCCGCCATCATGAACCGATTTTTCATCAACATCAAGGTGGATCGCGAAGAACGGCCGGATGTAGATGCTATTTATATGGAAGCCTGCCAGATACTGACCCGAGGCGGCGGATGGCCACTGAACTGTTTCCTCACGCCGGAAGGGAAGCCGTTCTATGCTGGCACCTATTTTCCGCCAAAGGCCGCTTACAACCGCCCCTCCTGGACGGATTTGCTTGCCCACTTGGCCGATATTTGGGAAAACAAGCGCGACACAGCCCTCGAGCAGGCCGAGCGGCTCACGGGCTACCTCCGCAAAGATGCCCCGCCCATTGTGCCAGGGCCTGAGTTTGATGCCAAACAGCCCGACATAAAAGGCATTTTGGCCCAGATAAAAAGCCAATTTGATCCCGCAGCAGGCGGCTTCGGTGGCGCGCCGAAATTCCCATCGTCCATGGCCATCCAGTTGTTGTTGGAAGGTTTCGGCGCCTATCGCGATCCCGAGGCGCTGGAGCAAGCGCTGTTTTCCCTTGAAAAAATGATCTGCGGCGGCATTTACGATCAGGTAGGCGGCGGCTTCGCCCGCTATGCCACCGACCGGGAATGGCTCTTGCCGCATTTTGAAAAAATGCTGTACGACAATGCGTTGCTCGTCGGGGTGCTGACCGATGCCTACAAGCTGGTATCGGATGAGAACCAGGGCCTCAAAGCCTTCAAGCAACAGTATGCCGGCATTTTCCGGGAAACGATTGAAGAAACCCTGGCATATATCGCACGGGAAATGACCAGCCCGGATGGTGGTTTTTATGCTGCCCAGGATGCGGATTCGGAAGGCGTTGAAGGGAAATTTTATGTGTGGGACAAATCAGAAATAGTGGAAATCCTGGGAGCGGACGCCCCCGATTTTTGCGCCTACTACGATGTCACCGAATCGGGCAACTGGGAGGAGAAGAACATATTGAACCGGCCGCGAAATCCGGGACAGCACACTATGTTTAAGGTACAACGGCAAAAACTGCTGGAGAAACGCTCCAATCGGATATGGCCATTGCTCGACACCAAAACATTGCTCGACTGGAATGCGCTGATGACCACTGCCCATTGCAAGGCGTTCACCGCCTTGGGCCATGAAGCGTACCGGGAGGCTGCCATTCGGAATATTGCCTACATAAAAGGGCATTTGTGCATGCCGTCCAGTGAAAAAGATCACTTGCCTTTGTTAAAACATTCCATTGCGCAGCCCTACGCGTTTTTGGACGATTACGCCTTTTTTATCGCAGCATTGACGAATGTATATGAAATCACCTTCGATGAGGCGTATTTGCGCCTGGCGGAACAGTATGCAGGGTTTGTGTTGCAGGAGTTTGCAGACGAAGAAAATCCCCTCTTCTTTTTTGCCGGCAAATCCCAGAACGACATCCTGCTCCGAAAAAAAGACCTGTACGACAACGCTACGCCCGCTGGGAACAGCATCATGTTGCACAATTTGCAACGGCTGGGCTGGATGATGGACCGGGCAGATTGGCGCGAGAAAGCAGGACAAATGATGGAGGCCATGCAGCCATCGGTAGAAAAGTTCCCGCTTTCTTTTGCAAACTGGGCCGCCGCACTGCTCCATGACACCATTCCGCCCGCCGAAATCGCCATTGTTGGCGCCGATGCCCCGGAAAAGGCCATAAGCCTTCAAACTGCCTTTCTACCCAACAAAATAATCGCTGCCAGCAGGGAAGAAAACAACAAAATCCCCCTGCTTGCAGGCAAAAGCGGCGGCGCCAAGTCCATGATTTACCTGTGTCGAAATTTTGCTTGTCAAAAGCCTTTTGTATCTTTGGATGAATTTTGGGAAAATATGAAGCTTTATTTCCTGTTAATTTTTGCCCTGCTGTCGGCGCCGTTGGCTGCCCAACAAGTGCCGCAATACAGCCTCTACAACCTGAATCCCTATGCTTTTAACCCGGCGTATGCGGGCATGGAATACACCCTGGTCGCCACAGGCGTGTACCGGCAACAGTGGTCGGGCCTCAGGGGCGCGCCGGTTGCCCAGCACATCAATGCCCATTTGCCCCTGTATGCCATTAATAGCGGGATTGGTTTGCGCGTCGAAAATGACGTTATCGGGGCGCACAGCGTCAGCCAGGCAGTGCTGAGCTACAATTACCAGCTTCAGCTGGGGCGGAATACCATACTTGCAGCGGGACTGAGTGCAGGTTATCTGCAATACGCCCTGGATGGAACCACGCTTCGGGCGCCGGATGGGACATACAATGACCCTGACTTTTCCCACAACGACCAAGTTATTCCTACAGGAAAAGAGCAAATAGGTACACCATTGTTCGAAGTCGGTGTATATTTGCAGGCTGGTAAACTAGAAATAGGAGCGTCTGTACTGCCGGTTTATGCTTCAAAATTGAGCACAGGCTCCGGGAGCTTCGGTGTAAAAGCTGTCCAACACGGTTTTTTTTACACTGCATATTCCATTGATTTGAGCGAAAACCTCTCTATTAAACCATCAGTTTTAGTTAAAACTGACTTGACAAAGACACAAGCGGAGATTTCAGCAGTTGCTAAGTGGCGTGAAAATATTTTTGCCGGCGTTGGATACAGAGGCTTTGGAGGAAATTCAAAAGATGCGGCAATTTTAATGGCAGGGTTAAAACTTAATGAGAAGACAACATTGGCATACGGCTTTGACGTTCCTTTGTCTGCGTTGAATGTAGCAAACCGTGGAAGCCATGAATTACTCCTGCGTTACAGCCTCAATAAACCGATCGGCGTCGGAAAGTTGCCGCCGGTGATTTACAATCCGCGCTTTTTTTAAAAAGGTTTAAAATAAAAAAAGGCTCTTTCAAACCAAAAATCAATTTGACAGAACAGCCGATCCAATAACACAGAAAGGCCGTTTTGGGAAACAATAAATTGACTTTTGTCAAATAAAGACCATTTTCGAAATAAAAAATTGTTCGGCACTCAATTTGTAAAGCCAAAGTTTTCAGTCTTTTCTTTTGAAATGGTGCTCATTTTGCCAAAAAAATCTCTATTGAATACAATCAAAAGTTAAAAAGTCGTTTGTGAGACGCTAATTGGGTCTCAAAATTAAGGGGTAGCGAATTTTATTTGGAATTCTTTTTTCCATTAGTTCCAATCATTTCTACCTTTACGACCACTTTTTTCCAAATCGCATAATTAAAGTAGGAAAACATCGGGTGTTAAAAATGAAAAAACTACAGCATTCTACCCTGTTACTGCTCCTTTTTGCAGCAGTGCTCGCGTCATGTGGCCGTAAAGAAGGCGGCCAACTGATTGGTGTCACCAATCGCCCTCACTGGAAAGGTATCAACCCTTATGGGATGGTGTACATCCCTTCTGGTACCCTGCACATCGGTACAGGTGATGAAGACCTCAGCCGCACGCTCGTTGCGCGTCCGAAGTCTATTTCTATCCAGGGCTTCTTTATGGATGACACCGAAATCACCAACAATGAATACCGCCAGTTTGTAAAGTGGGTGGGCGACTCCATCGCGCACCGCAAATTGGACCACATTGTTGAAGATACTGAAAACGACCAACAGCCACCGGAAAACCTGCTCGACTGGGATCAGGACATCGACTGGAAAGGCGACGCCGAGGAAGGCGACGGTGCATTGGAAGACATGTACTACCAAGGCAACGAGCGTTTTGCCGGCCGCAAGGAAATCGACGTGACCAAACTGGTGTTCGAATTCCAGTGGTACGACTGGCAACGCGCTGCCCACGACCGCAACGGCAACCGCACCAGCTTTATCCATCGTGAAAAGATCAAGGTTTATCCTGACACGTTGGCTTGGATCCGCGACTACGCGTACTCTTACAACGAGCCGATGACACGCAACTATTTCTGGCACCCTGCCTTCGACGAGTATCCCGTTGTCGGTGTGAACTGGAAAATGGCGAAAGCATTCTGCTACTGGCGCAGCAAATTGTGGGACATGTACGGTGAAACAGAAGAAAACACGGAAGACTTCCGTCTCCCGACAGAACATGAATGGGAATACGCCGCCCGCGGTGGCCGTGAAGAAGCACCATACCCATGGGGCGCCTACTACACCCGTAATGCAAAAGGTTGCCTCCTGGCAAACTTCAAGCCTGGCCGTGGCAACTACCCAGAAGATGGTGGCCTTTATACAGTAAAAGCCGATGGCTACTATCCAAACGATTACGGCCTGTACTGCATGGCCGGTAACGTTGCAGAATGGACAGAAACTGCCTACTTTGAGAACTCTTACTCTTTCATGCACGACCTCAACCCTGACATCCGTTATGATGCCAAAGAAGAGGACGACAAAACGGCCAAACGCAAAGTTATACGCGGTGGTTCCTGGAAAGACATTGCGTTCTTCATGCAAACGGGCAACCGTTCGTATGAATACCAGGATACTACAAAGTGCTATATAGGATTCCGTTGTGTGCTTACCTTCCTGGGCCGCTCTATCAACGACTTCTAAACGCGCTTGTGGGAAATCAAAGAGACAAAACGCAGTAAAAGCTGGACATACTTGAGTGGCTTTTTCTGCGTTTTGTCCACTATTTTCAAAATCAATCAGTTACAATAAGTTTTTCGCCGCTTTTGTTCCCTGGCGATTTGTACTTTTGCCCCGCCTTAGAAAACCAGTGTAAACATCGAACTGGAAAATTTTCTCTAAACTGCTAAAAAGTTTAAAAACAATGAGTTTCGTCAAAACCAAAGGTTTTAAGTATTTCAAAAATCTGATGATCGGCGTAGGCGCCGCATTCGTGCTCGCAGGAGCCCTCTTCAAACTCGAATCATGGGAAGGTGCATCTGAAATGCTCATCCTCGGTATGGGTATTGAGATCTTCATCTTCTTGATGTTGGGTGTCATTGGGCCAGACAACGATTACTACTGGGACAAACTGTACCCGGGTCTTGCTGATTACGATTCCCGTATCCAGCCATTGACTGCCGGTCCAACCAACCAGCCTGATATCGTTCCGCTTCACGGTGACGTTATTGAGCGCCAATTGGGTGGTATGCTCACAGAATTGCAATCCATGTCCAAAAGCATGGGCGCATTGAAAGCTTTGCAAGAAGTAGATTTCTCTGGCACACAAGAACAAGTGAAAGCTATGAGCAACTTCTACACCAAGCTGAATGAAGCAATGGCTGACATGGCTAAATCTGCCGATGACGTGAAAGCGTACAAAGACCAGATGGCTGGCCTGAACAAGAACCTCGGTTCGCTCAACACCGTTTACGGTAACATGCTCGCTGCAATGTCAAACATCGGCCGCCAATAAAATCGGCAGGTTTGACTTTTGGTTTCCTAATTGTTTAACATTAAAAATTTAAAGACTTATGTCTATACCAAAGGAGCCGCGGCAACTCATGATCAACCTGATGTACTTGGTGTTGACTGCGCTGCTGGCACTGAACGTATCTGCTGAGGTAATGAATGCCTTCTTTTCGCTCGACAAAGGAATGAAAGACAGCGGAATTATCGTTGACCGTTCCAATGAAGCGATGATGAAAAGCATCGACAAACAAGCAGATGCTTACAAAAACGAAAGTAACGAGAAATATCGTCAGAATGCGAAGAAAGCAAAAGCGATTGCTGACGACTTTATTGGTTACATTGAGGGACTGCGCACTGATCTTTTTGAAAAAGCAGGTGGCGCTAACCCGAAAGTACCTGGCCAACCCAGAGACATCCGTAACAAAGACTTGACCACTCGGATGTACATCAATGAAGGCCTGGGCAATCAAATCATGACAAAAATTGAAGAAACCCGCGTAGCATTGCTCGCCTTGGCAGACAATGACAAGGACGTTGAAACACAATTGCCTTTGCGGGTTGAAGAATTGCCACCGGGTGTTAAAGCAAAAAACTGGTCGGAGTTTAAATTCAAACAAATGCCGGTTGCTGCTGTCTTCCCTATCCTTGGCAAGATGCAAAGCGATGCTAAAAACTCTTACTCCTCTATCCTGAACTTCTGCGCGAAGAAAGTAGGGGGTGAAGACATCAAATTTGACAAATTCACGCCAGCTTTGTCTGCCGAGAAAAATTATGTTATTTCTGGTGACAAATTTGTTGCTGACGTTTTCCTGAGTGCATACAGCACTTCTGCTGACAACATCAGTATCAGCGCGAATGGCAGCAATATCCCTGTTAAAGAAGGTATCGCACACTACGAAGCGGGTACAAGTGGCGTTGGTGAGCGCACCGTGAAAGTGAATATCAACGTGAAAAACCCACTTACAGGCGTAACTGAAACCTATTCCAAGGACTTCAAATACGAAGTTGGCCAACGTTCTGTAGCTGTTTCACTGGATAAAATGAACGTATTCTACATTGGTGTTGAAAACCCGATCAGCGTTTCTGCTGCAGGTGTTTCCTCCAACGATGTAAAAGTTTCTGCTTCCGGTGTTAGCGTCAAATCCAATGGCGGCGGTAAATTTATCGTAACAGCGACCACGCCCGGCGAAGCATCCCTCACCGTTTCAGGTGGTGGCGCTTCTCAAACCTTCCAGTATCGCGTAAAGCGTATCCCGGACCCAGTGCCGCTGCTCGGCGCCAAACACCGCTCCAAAGCAATGGCCAACGGTGAGTTTAAGGCACAAGGCGGTATCGCTTCTGTTTTGGAAAGCTTCGACTTTGATGCAAAATGCGACATTGTTGGCTTTGAAGCTACCTACTTGCCAAAGCGTCAGGATCCGATTACGGCTCAAAACAGTGGCGCTCGCTGGAACAGTTCCGTTCAAGACTACATCACCAAGGCCAAACCAGGCGACGCTTATTTCTTTGACGATATCAAGTGCAAATGCCCTGGAGACCCAGCCCCGCGTAATATTGGCGGCCTGGCCTTCAAGATCCGTTAAATTTTATGCTTGATAGATTGGTTGGCACATAGATTCGTTATAGAAACAAATCTCTGGGCCAACCAATCTAACTTTTTGAACAAACCACTATTTCAACACTAATCAACCCAACTGCGCTATAGTCATGCAAACATTTATTAAATGGACTTGCTTGTGCCTGCTCCTGCTTATGGGCAGCGCAACAGCTGTATTTGCCCAAGACCCGGAAGAAGTCGAAACTACGCCAGGTACTGGTTCGGAATCGGAATTCCCAATGCTGGATGATTCTGGCGAAGCGCCCATCGATGATGTGGTGAAAAAAGAAATTATGGGTGAGCGCAAGGTGCTCCCTTACCAGCCCATCCGCGAAAGCGACATTTTTTGGGAAAAGCGCATCTGGCGTATCATTGACGTGCGGGAAAAAATGAACCTCCCGTTCGCCTACCCAGAAGAGCCTTTCTTCAAAATTCTTTCTGAAGCGGCTACTAAAGGCGACCTTCCTGTGTACAGCACAGACGAAGACGGCGCCAAGTTTAAAAAGCGCCTCAGCACCGACGACGTGCTTTCAATGCTTTCCAAAACAGACACCGTTGTAACATTTGACCCTGAAACTTACGAGGAAAAGGTGCAAATCGTGCGCAACGACATCAACTGGGAAGACGTGAAGCGCTTCCGTATCAAAGAAGTGTGGTTCTTCGACAAAGAAACCTCTACCATGCAAGTGCGTATCCTTGGCATCGCGCCGATGATTGACGTGCGTGACAATGAAGGTAACTTCCGCTTCGAGAAGCCTATGTTCTGGGTGTACTACCCACATGCCCGCGAAATGTTCGCACGCCACCGCGTGTTCACCATGGGCGGCAATACCAACGCTACCATTTCCTGGGAAGACTTCTTTGAAATGCGCCACTTTGCAAGCTACATTTACAAAGAGTCAAATGTATATGACCGCAAACTGGAAGAATACCTGCAAGGTGTCGACCTCCTGATGAATTCCGACAAGATCAAAAACGAGATCTTCAACTGGGAGCATGACTTGTGGCAGTATTAAACTGAGAATCAGTACAGCGTACTAAAAGTACAAATGAGCCATTCCGATTTTTCGGGATGGCTCATTTTTTATTGCTCAAAGATCACCTCCGTGGCTCCATAGCCATACTTGTGGTGATATTCATTTTTGAATTTAGCCACATGAGGGTTTTCTTTCAGCCGGGCAGCAATTGTTTCCCGCAGCTTCCCTTCTCCCACCCCGTGGATAATGAATACATTGGGCGCGCCAAGTTTAATGGCTTTGTCCAAAAATTCTTGGAAATGCTGCAGCTGAATTCGCAGTATCTCGCCCTTGTCTAATCGGGCATGTCCATTCAACAGATTTTGAATGTGCAGGTCAATTTCAGGCACAAATGTAGCAAAGGCCTCCGGGTCGAATGGCTTGTACCGCGCCGAGTTGCTTTCCGACTTTAACTTTTGCTTCTGTTGCTTGGCGAAATCTTTCAGGTTCTCGCCAGCAATTGATTCTGGTTTTTCAAATTTATCAAACAGCACGAACTGGTAGGCCAGCACATTCAATATTGGTGCTGTGTACAAACTGTTGAAAAATTGCTTGGGCTTGATGCGCAGCGTGTGTTCCAGCAAATCATCCAGGCCCTCCGTCGTGATGCGCTGTAGGCCAAGGTAAGCCTCTGGAGCATCGTTCAGATCGTCGGAAAGGAAATCACCAAGCTCCATGGCTGCCGCGGCAGGTACCTTTTCCTCTGTTTTCAGGATGTCCCGCGCATTGGAGTACAGATCAAACTCCATTAAAAACTCATGGTGCGTGTCGTTGATGAGCCATACTTTGTAGCGGGAAATGGCTTCGTCCTGGCCTGGCATTGGCTCGAATGCCAATTGTACACCCTTGGGCTTCAGGATATGGTACTGACTTTTCAGAACCCGGCGTGCAGGCGCTTCCGGTTCTTTTTGCCTGACCAAATACGGTTTTGCGGCCTGGGCGGGGCTTGGCTCCGAGTATGGGATCAAATCCTCCTCGAAAGCCGGGATGGTAAAGTCCGGGTCGCTGTCCAAACGAACCTGCAACATGGTATCGTCAAGACGGGCAGTGACAACGCCACTTTCTCCCGTAAAACGCAATCGAACGCGACTCCCGATGGCCAAAAGCATATTTTTTCTTTTAGTATTATTGAAACTGGTACTTTTCGCAAAACTAACAATTGTAGTCAAACGGCTAAACATCAAAATGGTTTTCCAATATGAGCGATACATCTACTCCCGCGCGCTATCTATCCATTGATTTTTTCCGGGGCGCCACCATCGCGCTGATGATTATCGTGAACACGCCCGGAACCTGGCGCCATGTGTACCCGCCGTTGCAACACGCTGTCTGGCATGGCTGCACACCGACAGACCTGGTTTTTCCATCGTTCATGTTCATCATCGGGGTTTCCATGTGGTTCGCTTTTGGCCGCTTTGGCCGCCAATGGTCGGCTGCGGCCGGGAAAAAGATATTGAAGCGTACTGTCCTTCTATTCCTGATTGGCGTATTGATGTACCAATTGCCTTTTTTTTGGCGTGATTGGGACACCGCGCGTATTATGGGCGTGCCGCAGCGCTTAGCGTTAGGTTATGGCATTGCATCCGTTATGGTGCTGAATATGGGCCGAAGGGCCCTGATTTGGGCTTCTGTTGGTATACTGCTTTCGTATTGGGGCATTTTGTATTGGCTTGCCACCCCTGGAGGCGACCCTTATTCAGCAGAATACAGTGCCGTTTTGCGCTTCGATACCTGGCTGTTGGGCACAGAGCATTTGTACAACGGGGAAGTTGGTCCGGGCATAAACATGCCTTTTGACCCGGAAGGTTTGTTGAGCACGATGCCTTCCATTGTTACCGTGCTATTGGGCTGGCTCAGCGGGGAACTGATGGCCAGGCGCTCGAAGGACAAAAGTTTGCTGGTACGCGACCTGCTCGCGCTGGGCTTGATCTGTGGTTTTTCCGGGCTTGCCTGGGATTTGTTCTTTCCCATCAACAAAAAGCTTTGGACGAGCTCTTACGTGCTGTATGCAGGCGGCCTTTCCATGATATTTTTAGCGGCCAGCGTTTGGCTGATCGATATTCAGAAATGGCGGAACGGGGCCAGCTTCTTTTTTGCTTTTGGCGCGAACTCCCTGTTTGCCTACCTGCTTTCCGAAGTGCTGGTCATTTTTTGGTACAGCATTGCCTGGG
>CAYVPM010000035.1:0-9917 GCA_964453475.1 uncultured Saprospiraceae bacterium
CGTTGACGAACCGTGCGCCCAGGTCGCCGATCGCGGCGTCGGCATCGGCGCCGAACATTTGCGGCGGCTCAACCTGGCCTACCGCGTGTTCGGCGGCATGTCGTTCTACCAGCGAAAAGAAGTGAAAGACTTTGTAGCCTACATGCGCCTGGCCGTGAACCCCCGCGACGAGGAAGCCCTACGACGTGCCATCAACTTCCCTTCCCGGGGCATCAGCGATGCCACTGTGGCCAAGCTCAGCGCCGTCGCTGGCGCCCAGGAAATGCCCATGTGGCAGGCCATGCTCAGCCCCGCGCTCGACGTGACCGACCGCGCCCGAAAATCCATGGCGCAGTTCCGGGTGCTGGTAGAAACCTGGCAACGCCGCGCCGCCAGCGAATCGGCTTACAAACTCGCCGCCGACATCCTGCGCCAATCGGGTTTGCTCGACATGATGAAAAGCGACACCAGCCCGGAAGGCCTGGGCCGGCTCGAAAACGTGAATGCCGTGCTGGACGCCATTTCCGAATTTGTGGATACGGCTGCGGGTGAGCTCATCTTCGACGAGGATATGACCCCGGTTGGCGTGTCAGATGGTGGTTCTTTGGCCGCTTACCTCCAAACCATCACCCTGCTCACCGATGCCGATGAAAAGAACGAGGGCAGCGACTACATCACCCTGATGAGCGTGCACGCCGCCAAGGGACTGGAATTCAAAAGCATATTCGTCACAGGGCTGGAAGAAGGGCTTTTCCCTTCCTTCATGGCCATGGAAGACCCCAACGGACTCGACGAGGAACGCCGCCTTTTTTATGTGGCCATCACCCGGGCCAAGGAGTTCCTGACCATCAGTTTTGCCCAAAACCGCTATCGATTCGGCCAAATCCGGGTCAGCGAGCCTTCCCGGTTTCTGGAAGAAATTGGCACCCAGCATTTTGAGTTTTTGGGCGGCCTGGGCAGTGCCCGCATCAATGCCCCACAACCACAAGATCGCCCCTCCACCGGCGCCAGCGTGCGCGGCAACTTCTCCAACAACCGAACCCCGAAACCCCTGCCTACGCCCCCACAAGGCGCCGGCGATTTCAAGGTGTCGCCCATTGAAGATATTGTGAAAGGCGTATCCGTGTTTCACCAGAAATTTGGCGAAGGAAAAATCATCAGCGTGGAAGGGCCGAAAGACAACAAGGTGGCCACCATACAATTCAACAACGATGATATGGCCGAGCGGCGGATTGTGTTGAAGTTTGCCAAGCTTCAGGTGCTGTAAACCTGCAACCAATTGAGCTTTTTTATGGAATTCCTAAACAGTACCCCCGCTGATCTTTCTGCGATTTTCAAGCTGTACGATGCGGCCATCGCCCATCAAAAGGCTGTGTCCAACATGCACTGGCTTCCTTTCGACGAACAAATGGTGCTGCAGGAAATTGCCGAAGGGCGGCAGTGGAAGATCATGGTGGATGGGCAGATCGCCTGCATTTTTGCCACCACCTTTTCCGATGCTGACATCTGGGGGGAGCGCGATAAAGAGCCGTCCATTTATTTCCACCGTATCGTGACCGATCCCGCATTCCGGGGCAGGAAATTCGTGCAGGAAATTGTACAATGGGGTAAAGCGCTGGCCAAAGCCGAAGGCAAAAAATACCTGCGCCTCGACACCTGGAGCGACAACCTGAAGTTGAAAGCGGTGTATGAGGAGGCTGGCTTTACGTTCCTGGGTATCGGGCCGCCTGCCAACACTGCGGGGCTGCCGAAACACTATTCGACGATCACATTGGCGTATTTTGAGATGGAGGTGGGGTAGGGATGGCCTAGCGCCCCTGCGACCTCCTGAAAACTCGCCAGGCCCAGGTTCTCACAGATATCCAGTACAAGAACATCTGGGTCGGAAAGGTTGTCCAAACCTGCTAGCGACTGATCTTTGGACTAAGAGAAGTCCAGGTTGATTTACTGATGGGTTTGTTGCTTGAAGTGGCTCAAAAATCCTGGCGGTTGTAGGCAGGTCTTCTTTTCCTGTTCGTCTTTGTCGCGGTGGGTGTCTCAGAACGATCATACTTTGGTGACAAAAGCGGAGTTGTTGTTGCTAATTTTTTATCTTTTTTATCTCCTTGTCAAAATCCGATTCATAATTTCGATCCTGGATTACTCGATACATTTCATATTCGGCCTCTGCTTTCAATTTGGCTTCCAGCATTGTCACTTTACCTTTGTCTGTCAGGATAGGGTAGTTGGAAAGTTGCAAAAAATTGCCGAGAAACCGACTCCAATCCTTCATGAACATCAATTGTTGGCGCTGGGCGTTGTTTTCTGCCAAATCCAGGTAGGCCGAAACGAGCCTGTTCAGTTCCTGAATATGCGCTTCGTTCAGGTAGTTTTTTGCCACTGAAACGTCGCTTTTCAGGATTTTGCCGTCGGGTGCGTATTTCCATGTTTTCAAGCCCATATAAACCCTCGTCGCGTCTGCTTCGGTATAGATGATTTCTGCTGCTGTTTTTCCGGTGATCGCCCAATGTAGTTTGTTTTGTACGGTAGCAAAAAAATCTTTTGTAGCCGAAGCATCTTTGTGGTAATCTGCAGCGAGGGCGTACAAGTCGGTTATTTTTTGGTAAAAACGCCGCTCACTGGCGCGTATCTCGCGTATGCGCTCGAGCAGTTCCTCAAAATAGTCCTGGCCGAAGTGTTTGCCCTGCTTTAAACGCTCGTCGTCGAGAATGAAACCTTTGGTGATAAATTCTTTAAGGGTATTGGTAGCCCAGATGCGGAATTGGGTAGCTTCGGCGGAGTTTACGCGGTAGCCAATGGCGATGACAGCTTCAAGCCTATAAAATTCGCGTTTGCGGGTAACGTTGCGTGATCCTTCTTTTTGAACTGTTTCCAAAATGGAAACAGTTCTCTCTTTTTGAAGCTCGCCACTCTCGTAAATATTGTTCAAATGCTTCGATATAGCTGGCACCTCAACCCCAAACAACGATGCCATTGCTTTTTGGGTTAGCCAAAACATTTCTTCATTGAAAAATACTTCGACCTTTACTTTTCCTTGATGGGTGTTGTAAATTATCAATTGGCTATTTTTCATGGGCAATCTACGATTTAACAATTTTGATACAAAAACACAAAAATAAACATTTTGTTTCTAATTATTAAAACAAAATTGGCTTAAAAAATACGTTGCCAAACATTTTATACGTGTTTGTAGGTAGCCCAACTTTCAGGTGCCGCTAAGGGGCCATTTATGACCATAAAACAGGAAAAACAGACCATGAAGATACGACTAAAGGCCATAAATTGCCTCGGGCTGGCGACTTTAAAGTTGCGCTACCCCTTCACTTTCCCATACGACTCAAAAAAACTCCTCCACCGCATCTGCAGCACCCCGAAAATCGCTTCCTTGATGATCTTCAGCGACATTTTCGACTGCCCTTTTTCCCGGTCTTTGAACGTGATGGGTACTTCGCTGAGCTTGAAGCCCAGGGAATACGCCGCAAATTTCATGGCGATCTGGAAAGCATAGCCGACAAAGCGTATCTTGTTCAGGTCCATGGTGGCCAGCACTTCCCGTTTGTAGCAGATAAAACCCGCCGTTGGGTCGGATACGGGCATCCAAAGGATTATGCTGGCATACAGCGATGCGCCCCTTGAGAGAATGATGCGGTCGGCGGGCCAATTTTCCAGATGCCCCCCGCGGCAGTAGCGCGAACCGATGGCTACACCGGCGCCTTCGTCGCGGCATTTTGCCAGAAGCCTCGGCAGATCGTCGGGGTTGTGGGAGAAATCGGCATCCATTTCAAAGAAATAGTTGTAGTCGCGCTCCAGGCCCCATTGAAAGGCGCTGATGTAGGCTGTGCCCAGGCCAAGTTTTCCAGGGCGTTCGAGCAGGTGCAAGCGGCCGGCAAATTCGGAGGCCTGCAAGTTGCGCACTATTTGAGCCGTTCCGTCGGGAGAGCCGTCGTCCACAATGAGCACGTGAAAGGGCTCGGGTTGCCGAAAGACAGCCCGGATGATAGCTTCCACATTTTCCAACTCATTGTATGTAGGGATGATGACGAGCGACATGATTAGATTGGTTTCCTTAAATCGGGAAGGTAGTTTGCGTGTCAAAAAAAGAATTAGAGGGCAAAAGACACAATGCCAAATGACAGCATGGAGATAATGAGCCCGTACATGAAAATGTTGTAGCAAATAATCAGGTACTTGTATTTTTTGGCCAGCACGATGCCCAAAAAGAACAGGTCGCGGCTCATGGTGCTGTACAGAAAATCAGGGTCGGCCAGCATTTCGTTCACCCCCCATTGAAAATCCTCGATGGCCATGTTGTAGAAATTGCCGAAAAACAAGAGGTTGGCTTTGCGCTGCTTGATGGCTTCCCGGGTCACTTTCCCTTCGGTGATTTTCGGGCGGGTCGACAGGGTTGCAAACACCATGGAACCGAGGCATGTGGCGGTAAGCAGCACCACCGGAACGAACAGCTTCATAGAAAACCCGTCCAACAACTTGGGCAACAGGTTGGAGACCAGTATCGACAGTACAATGGCGTTGACTGAAAGCATGAGGTTGGCCTTGCTGTCGGCCATGGAGCTCAGGTTGGTATGGGTGCGGTAGGTGGTTCGGTACATTGTTTCCACGCCCCGTCCGAAACGCGCCATCTTCAATTCGTTCTCGCTGTCGCGCAGCACCTTGTCGAGGTTGTAGTTTTTGGCTTTACCCTTTTCATCCAGTATCGCGAGCTCTTCGTCAGTGGGCGCCACATTGGGGTTGAGGCGGCGTTTTTGTTTGAGCAGTTGCTGGATGTGCTTGGCTTTGCGCTTGTTGAGCATGCCCTGTGCCACTGTGGTATGATATTCATGGTTCATCATGAAATCAATCTCAAATTCCACCCATTCCTGGTCATTCATCAGTTTGTTGCGGGTCAGGGTGAATTCCTGGCGCAGCTTGCTGTTGCGCTCCCAGTAGGTTTTCATGCCCAGGTGGCTGAGGTCGGCATCACAAATAATCTGTTGGAGCAATGTTGTAGGGGCTTGCGGCACTTTTGTCGCCCGGATACAGGACAAAACGGCATCAAGCTCGGCATCCGAAATCTTGCCCTTCAAAAATGCTCGGGCATTTTCGCAACTGCGCTCTTCGTGGCCCTCGGGGCCTTGCACATAACCGGTATCGTGAAACCAGGTAGCCAGGAGCAACAGCAGCATGTCGCGATCACCCAGCTTAAAGCCTTCGCCAATGGTTTTAGCAGCCGAAACCGTTTGAGCGGTATGCTCGGGGTCGTGAAAAACATAGTCTGCGGAAAGGTGTTCAGCAAAAAATTGCCCAATATGGTCCTCCGTTTCTATCAGCAGTTGCGCGTCAGTAGTCATTTATTCGTTTAACTTGGGTGCAAAGGTATAATTTAAAAGGGTTTCGGCGTTACCCTGAAACCTAAAGCTCTATCTCCTGCCAATCATCTTTTGTCATCTGTACATCCTCTGGCTGAATCTGTTTTACCAGGTTTTTAAAATCCGGCCAATTTAACCCAATGCGGTGCAGGTCGCGAAAGTCTTTTAGCAGCAATTCCCAGGTGTCGTCCTGAAAATTATAGGCATTCAAGTGGGTTTTGTAGGCCTCTATGGCTTTTTTGCGGTCGCCTTCCTGGTTGCGGAGCCACAGCGCGTGGGCGAGGTTGGTGTACACGTAGGATTTGTAGATGGAGTAAGGGTCATATTGTTCAATCCAGTTCAGGGCCTCCATAGAATATCCGACCACTTGCGACAATGCGCTCGTATCCCGGTATTTTGCAAACAAGAGGTAATACGCCTGGTTGATGCGCTGGCTGAGCCAGTTGTTGCGCCAGTCTACTGTGTTATTCCGCTTTTGCATCAGCAAGTCAATACTATTCGTGGTTTTACTTGACCAAACTAGCGCGGAATCCCATTGGCCTAACACACCGTGACGGGTCATTTGGAGTGAGGCAAACCAATAATCCACTGCTTCAGGGCTTATTTCAGGGTGATTTGCCAGGAAGGCCGTTTTTAATTTGGGCGCAAAAGCCCGCAGCTGGCTGCTTTGAGCGGGCAGCAAATCGGCCATTTGTTCAATTTGAAACAGCGCCTCGCCCAGGTCTTCCACTGATTTAAGGTCGCCAAAATTCAAGAATGCCTCAATGTCGTTGTTTTCCAACACATAAATATGGCCCATCAAGGTTGAACTGAGCCTGTCCTGCAGCATCTCTTCAGAAATTTGGTAGGCTTTCCGCGCTTCGTTTGGCTTGCCCATCAAGAGGTTTGCCTTACAAATTTCAAGGTAAATAGGGCTCAACACCCGCATTTCAACCATCATTTTCCCTAAAGTCCCTTCTTCATAAGGTGCGCTCAGCTTTTTTCCTGCCGACAATGCGTTGTTAAGCTTCAACAGGGCTTCATGGGGCTTTTCAGCGGCTAACAGGTATTTCCCCCAGGTTAGGTATGCCTGCGACAATCGGGTGAGTTTTGCGGTGTCAGGCTCCGGATTGAGCGAAATTGCTTTTTCCAGTATTTCGACGGCTTTTTTATAATAAACGGGAGTTTTCGGAGAGTTCAGTTCAAAATCACCCAGGTTCAGGTAAGCACTGGCCAAGGCCACTACTACTGTGTCGAGCGGGTGCTTTGGCACATTGGGGTTGGGGTATGGCAGGATGCTGGCCAACCCATAGGCGCGCTCAAGCACTGCCGCTTTGGCCGACCTGTCGATCCAATAGGTCACTGAATCCATGGCTGCATAAATCTCCTTGTAAGTCTTCACGAGCGCCGAATTGCTGGAACTAAGCAGTTTATCTTTCCCAACACAGAACTTGTCAAACACCTCGAAGGGGTTGAAAATGCCACAAACACAGCTTACCTGGGCGCTGTCCAACAGGTCGTATTCCTTAAATTGCGATAGTTTGGTGTAGATGCCTGACACGTCCGTGCTGAAATAGATGTTTTCAGCAATACGCAATAGATAATCCGTGTAAAGCCTTGACGCTTCGTTCAGGTTGTGTTGTATCAACGCTGTGTGCGCACCATCAAGCAGGGCGATGTTGGGCTGGTTAAAGCTGTTGTTCATGTAGTCCACCACTTGCGCAGCTCCATCGGAATTGTTGCGCAAGAGCAGTTTGAGCGTAAAATCGCTCAACATCTCCAGCAGCGTGGTTTTTGTATTCTGCCTCCCGCCCTCATCCAGCAAAAGATACAATTCAGTGGCCCAGTTGCAATAATTGTTGACCAGTTCAATGTTGTTGCTGTTGATGGATTGATCCATGAAATACTGGAAAAAGGACAAAATGAGCGGGATGTCGCCGCTTTGGGCCAAACGGTCAAAATTGCCGGGGTATTTAAAGGCAATTTCCAGGTTGTACGCGCGGATTTGTTCCGGAGTGAAGGAGGTCAGCCGACGTTCCCCTGATTGCACCACGTCGCGGAGGGCGTAAGCATCGAGGTTTGCCGTGAACAAGCGATTGGGTGACACCAGGCGCAAGCGGGTGCCATCGTATGCAAAAGCGAGGCGGTAAACTTGATGTTTCACGCCAGCCCACACGTTTAAAAATTGAAGGATTGGTTTGCCGTTTGTCACATCCCAGATAGACACTTTACCCTGCTCATCGCCCGACACGAGGCCCAGGCCGTCGGGCCTGAAAGCCATATCGTAGAACACCGTATTCTGCGGCGGTTTTATCACAACGGCTTCATTGAAGAGGTTTTCCAGTAAAAACAGACGGATATCTACTCCGTTGCTCAGCGCCAGGCGGTCGCCCTGGTCAGAAATCCGCGCAAACAAGACATTGTAATCTTTCAAGCGCACGGTCTGGGGCTTTTCAGCTGGTTTCAAAAAATCCCACACTTTTACGGTGTACCGAATTTCACCAGGTTGCTCCTCAACCCTTGTCACGACCAAAAGCTTGTCAGTACCGGGAACCGAGCGCAGCATCACGACCGTTCCCCCAAAATCGCGGGAAGCGAGGCTTTGCTGATCTGTCAGCGATTTAACCGTCACCATGCCCTGGCTGGGCGAATAGGCGAAAAAACGTTCTTCCTGAAAGTCAAAACAATACGGAATTTGCCCGCTTTCCAAAGGTGAGATTTCAAAATTCCACACCTTTTTGTTTAGCAAGTGCTGAATGGACACCTGGATATTGCCGCTATGGTATACCGCCCATTTGTTCGACAGGCCTTCCGGCAGCAGGGAATTCTGCAATACGGGTATTTCCATTTCGGCCCCGTTTTTTATGTCGTCGAAGTCGAACACTTTGAGCAGGTCGTCTTCCAGGACAAAAATCAGGTTTCCGTCGGGGCTCAAGCGGTTGTCAACCCCTGTTTCAAATTCCATTGGCGGACTTAAGCTGGTGTCGCGCAACGACCATAAGCTGCAGCGCGAATCTGTGCCCTTCACGACGACCCATTGCCCACTGGGAGAAATGGCCGAAGCCCAGGTCGTGCTCCAATTGGTGTTGCTCAAAAACCGAGAGACAATGCGCTTTTCCGCAGGTTGGTGCAGGGTCATAAGCTCAGCATCCTGGTTTGAATCCTGGCTGGTCGTTATTGCCAGTAATTTATCGGAATGGAGGGTACAGGCTTGAAGCTGGCCGTTTATTTTGTACGTCGGGACGATTGTCTCTTGTGCACTCCCATCGGGTGCATGGTTCAGAAACAAGTAGTACGCGTCGGTTGGAGTCCCTACGATGAGTTCCCGGCTTTCAGGGAAAAGGTACATGGACAAATCCTGGCTCTCGGCAATGGATGTGTCGGCCAAAAACCAGGTCATGCGGGGCGCATACATCCCGGTGCTTTTGTTCAGGGAATGCACCACTACGCGGTCGCGGTACCCGAGCCAGAACTCGCCTTTGTAACTTTTCATACAGCGCAAGCCATTGTCCACCGGATAGCTCAGCGTTTGTGGACTGCTAAGGCGTGCAAAGTTGTTGCTGTTTTTTCGCTGCGTCTGCGCCTGGATGGCCAGGTTGAGCGGTATCAGGTTCAGGTTGCCGGTACTGATGTCCTCGTACAGGAAATACTTTCCGTCGTCGCTGAAACAATAATTGGATACTTGTTGAACGTCGAGTTTTTCGCCATTGGGCAGGTAGAAATAATTCGCCCCATAAACCAACCAGCCGCCATCGGGCGTGCGGTCGAAACCGATCGGGTCTTTCAGGATTTCCAGGCTGTACCCTTCCACGACTTTCATGGACGGAAGCTCCCAGGTGACAAACCTCGCGCCCTCCGGGGTAAACGCGGTCAAAAACTCTCCAAATTCGTTTTCATAAAATTTGTACTGGGTGCCGATACCAAAGTTTTCGGCGAGGTCATAGCAAAAAGGTGGGTTTTCGATTTGGCTCTTTTGCTCAGGTTTGTTGTAAAAATAGGCGCTGTACATGGCTTCCAGACAGTCGGGGTTGTCGTCGGGCGCAATGTAGTAATTGGCAAAATCCGCCAGTCGCCAGGCCAGGGCGCGGTTGCCGTCCCAGAGTAGATCCATCGCATCGTCGGCGCGGTTGGCAGCGATGGCATGGCGGGCTGTCCGGATGGCTTTTTGTTCTTTTTGCAACAATTCGTCCTTGGCCGCCTCCTCGCAGGCTATGATGCGTTGGCTCATGCGCTCCCGGTCGCCCTGGTTGGCATCGGCGCAGGATTTTGCGGCACGGTACAGCTTTGCTGCATCTTCCCAGCAACTGTCGCGGAAAGCACGGTCGGCTTCCCGCATGGTTATGCCGAAACAGTTTGGGTCTTCATTTCTGGCAAATGCCGCGCTTGGGACAAAAGTGCGCCTTGTCAGTTCTATATTTTCAACACTTCTGCCGGCTAAAGCCCTTTCTGCAGCGACGCCCGTAGTGCCACCCAACCTGAGTTGGCAATACTCTATTTTCTTGTCCAAATCTCTGCTTCGCCGCTAATTAGCAGCCACTTCCGGGCAATTTTTTGCTTCCTGGAACAAGCGCACCGCGGCGCGAAAATCGCCCC
>CAYVPM010000036.1:0-9913 GCA_964453475.1 uncultured Saprospiraceae bacterium
CGTGCAATCCGAACTCGTCATGATGATGCGCGTGGCCGAAAAATTTGGTTTCAAACTCAATACTTTCACCCATATCCTGGAAGGTTACAAAGTGGCTGATAAAATGGCAAAACACGGCGCAGGCGGCAGCACTTTCTCCGATTGGTGGGCCTACAAATTCGAAGTGTACGAAGCCATCCCGCAGAACGCCAAAATCATGATGGACCAGGGCGTAGTTGTCGCCATCAACTCCGACGATGCCGAAATGGCGCGTCGCCTCAACCAGGAAGCCGCCAAATCGGTGACCTACGGCGGTATGAAAGAAGAAGACGCCTGGAAAATGGTGACCATCAACCCCGCCAAACTGATGCGGGTAGACGACCGCGTGGGCAGCGTCAAAGCCGGCAAAGATGCCGACGTGGTGCTGTGGAACGACAACCCGCTGTCCATTTACGCCCGCGCTGAAAAAACCTGGGTGGACGGCATCCTGTTCTTCGACCGGGAAAAAGACGCTCAAATGCAAATTGAAGTACAGCGCGAACGGGCGCGGCTGATCCAAAAATTACAATCCGAGAAAAAAGGCGGTGAAGGCGGTGAGAAGCCGCGGGGGCCTAAAGAGCATTATCACTGCGATAGTGACCATGATGAGGGCTGATAAATCCTGCAATTTTCGATAGCCGGGTTATTACCGCTCCTATAGGCTGAAACCCCATCCGGCATGCCGGAAAAAAAACGGGCCGCTACCGACAACAAGTCGGCAGCGGCCCGTACATTTCAGGTCTTTGATTCCCAGTAGTTTACTGCTTTGTGAACGCGCCTTCCAGGCGGCCGGCAGCGGCCTGAATGGAAAGCCTGTACACACCCGCTGGAATATTGGACACGTCCAGTTGGAAATTGGCAGCATTGCTGACCTCTTGAGTGCTTACCAGGCGGCCATCGGCAGCGTAGATTTTCACAGAAGCCTGTCCAACCTGAGTGCCGTTTTCAAGCATAGCCGTGATATTGGTCCAGTTGCTGGCCGGGTTGGGCGAGATCACCAATGAAGATGGCATACCCGGATCTGTTACCGGCGTCTGACATTCTACCATGCCCAACACAAACCCGTCTTCGCAGTTGCCGTTGTTGTGATCGACCACGCCAAATTCGTACACCGTAGTGCCATCGCCCGGGAATGGCCCGAGGATAATGGGCTGCTGGGTATTGTATGGGTAGTTGCCGTACACGTTGCCGTTGCCCACCAGGTCGAAGCCGCCAGCGCCACCATTTTCATGGTTGAAGGTGACCGCCACAAAGAATTGCCCGCAAAGGCATCCGGTGCGCACAGCCAGCAGATCCCAAAGATGGCAATCATTGTTGTTGCCCAGGCAATCAGGCACATCGAACTCCAGGGAACGGCAGCAGGCCGTGGTGCCGGCGCTGGTGACGAAACAAACCTTCACGACGTCCTCGGTACCACCATCCCATGGGAAGTTCGGGAAGTTGAGCGGTAACTGGCTGAGGTTGAAAGTGCCCTGGAACATGCCATTTGCCCATACGCCGAATACACTGCTCGGCGGGTTCTGTACCTGGAAGTTCAGGAAAAGGTTGTAGGTGCTGTCGGAGGTGCAGTTGCCCGGATCGACTACCATGCCGAATATTTCGCAGTCGCCGCCATTGTTAAGGCAATCAGGCACCGCAAACTCGATGGTTTTGCAGCAGTTAATGATGCCGTTTGGCGTCACGAAGCAAACCTTGATTACATCGTGGTTGCCGCCGCCCCAAGGGAAGTCGTTCAACGTGAGCGGCAATTGGCTCAGGTTGAACGTGCCGAATGGCTGGCCGTTGGCCCAAACCCTGAATACGCTGCTGATCGGGTTGTTCACCTGGAAATTGAGCACCAGGTTGTACGTGCTGTCGGAAGTGCAATCGCCTGTGTCCACTACCAGATCGTAGATTTCACAGTCCGTGTTCATCAGGCAATCTGGAACGTTGAACTCGATGCTTTCGCAGCATGGCGGAATACCGGGGAAATTCGGTGTAAAGCAAACTTTCAACACATCCTTTGCGCCGCCATCCCAAGGGAAGTTCTGGAAGGTGAGCGGCAACTGGCCGAGACCGTACATGCCCAGGAACTGACCGTTTGCCCATACGCCGAACAGGTTAGCCGGTGGATTGGTCACCCCGAAATTGAGGGTAAGCTGGTAGGTGCTGTCGCTGGTGCAGTTGCCCGTTATCACGTGCAGGTCAACAATGTCGCATGGATCAGTATGCAACAGGCAGTCAGGCACCTGGAATTCAATGGTTTTGCAGCAGCCTATTATACCGTTCGGATTGACAAAGCATATTTTGATCACGTCGTGGTTGCCTCCGCCCCAGGGGAAGTCCTGGATGGTAATCGGCAACTGGTTCAGGTTAAAGGTGCCGATCATCACGCCATTTGCCCAAACGCCAAAGGTATTCGTTGGCGGGTTTTGTACCTGGAAGTTGATTTTCACCTTGTAGGTACTGTCGGATGTACAAATTCCGGTATCAACCGCCAAGTCAAAAATTTCACAGTCGCCAACAGGCAAGCAGTCAGGAATGGGGAACTCGATGGTTTTGCAGCATGTCAAGGCGCCGGTATTGTTGCTGACGCAAACCTTCAACACGTCGTTCGGGCCTTGGCCGTCCCATGGGAAACTCTGGATGGTAAGCGGCAACTGGCTGATGTTGAAAGTGCCCAGCGGAATGCCGTTGCCAAAAAGCACAAACGTGGTGGCATTGGAATTTAACAAGGTGAAATTCACGGTCAACTGATAGGTGCTGTCCGGGTTGCAATCGCCTGTATCAACGTGCAGGTTGGTGATTTCACAACCACCATGCGGCAGGCAATCGGGGATCGGGAACTCTATCGTTTCGCAGCAAGCACTGATGCTGGTATTGTTGCCGACACACACCTTCAGCACGTCGTTCGGGCCTTGACCGTCCCAAGGGAAATTCGGGATATGCAGCGGCAGCTGGTTCAGGTTGTAGGTACCGAGCGGCATACCGTTACCGAAGAGCACAAACGTGGTGGCATTGGTGTTGATTACGTTGAAATTCAACGTAAGATGGTAGGTGCTGTCCGGATTGCAATCACCCGTGTCTACCGTCAGGTTCAATATGTCGCAAGGATCACAAATTGGCGGATGCACTTCCTTGAACACACAGCAATCGGGGTGGTCGTGGATACAAATTTTAATCACGTCAACCGGATTGCCGCTGCCCGGGAAATTCGGGATCGTCAGAGGCAATTGGTTGAGCGGGAAGATGCCGAAAAGCTGGCCGTTGATGTACAGGTCGAAGAAATCATTTCCTGGGTTGTGCGCCACAAAATTGATTTTCACCTGGTAGCCGCCAGCAGGGTTGCAATCGCCGACGATTACAGAAAGGTCCTCAATGTGACAATCCGTGCTGTCACAATCGGGTGTCTTTACTTCTATGGCAGCACAGCAATTGGGTTGGTCATTGATGCATATTTTGATTACGTCCACAATGTTGCCGCTGTGTGGGAAGTTGGGGATATGTAGCGGCAGTTGATTCAGCGGGTACGTTCCGTACAATTGGCCGTTGACGTACATATCAAACGAGTCGTTGCCGGGGTGTACCACGCCAAAATTGATGGTCAGGGGGTAGGTATTGGTATTGGGGTCGCAGTCGCCAACCTCAGCTTTCAGGTTGGTGATTTCGCAGGTTCCCAAACAGTCGGGTACCGGGAATTCTTTCGTTTTGCAACACCCCAGGTTAACAGTGCCGGGAACAGACCCGTTTGCTCCAAGAATACACACCGTTACGATGTCGGTGCCGCCGCCATTCCAGGGGAAATTGGGGATCATCAAGGGCACGTCAGTCAGGTTAAAAGTATCGAGCAACACCCCATTGGCCCAGACAATAAATGTTCCGTTGCCAGGATTGGTGGCATTGAAATTCAGGGTCAGCTTATAGGTACTGTCTGAAGTACATGGGCCGGTTAGCACATGAATACTGGTCACTTCGCAGGAATCGAAGGGCAAACAATCGGGCGCCAGGAACTGCAACTCTT
Organism: uncultured Saprospiraceae bacterium; assembly: GCA_964453475.1. Classification (GTDB taxonomy): domain Bacteria; phylum Bacteroidota; class Bacteroidia; order Chitinophagales; family Saprospiraceae; genus M3007. The sequence continues at coordinate 4,019 of CAYVPM010000036.1, forward strand.
TGCAGCAGGCAGGTATATTGCCCGTACATACCCGAACAGTATTGAAAATCAAGCCATTCCATTCAAAATTTGGGATATTCAATGGCAACTGGTTCATCCCGAAGGTGCCCAGTGAATTGCCATTGCCCCAAAGCTGGAACGAATCCACCGCGGTGGAATCGTTTACCGCAAAATTGAGCCACACCCCAAACGTGCTGTCGGAGGTGCAGGAATCCGTTTCTATTTTCAAGTCCTTGATACCACAGGGCGGGAAACAAACCGGAATGTCGAACTCCTCTTTCATGCAACAAGTGATACCTGTTGGCAGCGTGACACAAACTTCTACAATGGATTGGGCGTTGCCCGTTGTTTCAAAAACAGTGGTTAACGGCAACTGGTTGATGCCAAAAACACCATGCAGGGAACCATCGAGGTACAATTTAAAGGAATCGAGCAGGCTTATCGTATTGGACAGCTGAAAACCTATTTTGGCTTTGTAGGTAGAATCGCTCAGGCAATCGCCCGTATTAACAAAAAGACCAGTAATGCCGCAACCGGGCGTTACGCAGTCGGGCGCCAAAAATTCAATGGCTTTACAGCAGTCGGGGTTGTCCTTGATACAAACTTTCAAAATATCGTGTACGCCACCGCCCCATGGAAAATTCGGGATGGTGAGCGGCAAGCTAGCCAAAGGGAATACTCCCAGGGATACGCCGCCTGCGGTATGCAGTTCAAAAAAGCCGCTTCCGGGGTTGGACACTTCAAAATCAACTTTGATGGAATAACTGCCACTGGCGGGGCCACAATCGCCGACCGCTACCGTGAGGTCGGTAATTTCGCAAGTATGGCTGCTACAACCAGGTACCGTGAGGGTGGTTTGGGCTGAGCAGTCCTGAAACACCGCATCCTGAACGAGGAAATTCAGTACAAGGGGCTGTTGTGGATTGGCCATAATGGGACCAATGGTCACGGGTACCTGGTTGTAGCCAAAGGTACCGTAATTGACGCCATTTCCTTTTACATGAAATTGGTTGGTGGTGCCGGCATGTTGGAAATCGAGCACCACAAAAAATTTACACGTTGTGGTGTCGAACTGCACAACCGAGGCCGACAGATCGAAGATGTTGCAATTCAACTGCGCGGAAACCGGACTTGCGAGCAGCAATAGCATCGGTAATAAGGATGATAAACGCATGGGAAAATTAGAATTTGGTGAAAAAAAATGGATGAAACCGGGGCTGGGTGGCCCAATTTGTGGGATTATTACTGAATTTCAAAGAACCTAATATGTTAAGGTGCTGGCAAGATACAGCACAATTCAAATTCGCTTCCTTTGACTGCGGCGCAATTGAGGGTTTTAATGTCGCATATTTGTCAATTGGACACAAACCGGGAGATTTTATCGCTTATTACCAGGCAGCGAAGGGCTATCGCCCAAAAACCATTGCCCTTTCAAGCCATTGGATACTGGTTTTAAGACGTACCTTGCGGGCTTACAGCTATTACCATGAAGCTTTTTCCTTACCGCATGGTAAAAAACAAGGCGGTAAAAACCTTGGTGGTGTAATTTCAAAACAATGGACTCTCTCACGCAAATTGTACTCGGCGCTGCCTGTGGAGAAGCAGTGGCCGGTAAAAAAATAGGCAACCGGGCCATGCTCTGGGGCGCCGTCGGCGGAACCATCCCCGACCTGGATGTATTTGCCTCCTTTTTTCTCGACGAAATCGCCAGTACTTCCTTTCACCGGGGCTTTATGCATTCTTTTTTGTTTGCCGCCCTGGCGCCTTGGGCGCTGGCCTGGCTCACAGCATGGTTTTACAGTAAAAATATTTACCGACGACGAGGCTATAAAGCGATGGCGATGGCGATATGGCTTTCTTTTTACCTGTTAGCAGCGCTGGGGCTTAACTTTATCCCTGTTGCACTCGGGGAAGGCTTGAGCTGGTACGTACTCGCGCCTACTTTAGCGCTTGGTGTGCGGTTCGCCTGGAGCCTTTGGCGCGATTACTGGCAGCGCGACCTGTCCATGGTGACGGTTGACTACCGCACCTGGGTGCAGTTGTTTTTCTGGAGCATCTTCACACACCCGATTCTCGACTGTTTCACCAGTTGGGGCACACAGGTTTTTCAGCCGTTCAGCGACCTGCGGGTGCAGTGGTGTACAATATCGGTGGTGGATCCAATCGCCACTTTGCCTTTTTTGCTTTGCCTGGTGATTGCATCCCGGTTTGGCCGGCAAAACCGCCTGCGGACAATCTGGAATTGGGTCGGACTGGGCTGGATTTGTGCTTACTTGATGCTTTACACCTTGTGGCATAAATCAACGGTCGTCCATGCCTTCGACCATGCTTTACTGGAAAAAAACATTGCCTTTAAACGGCTGTATACCAACCCCACCATTTTCAACAACATCGTCTGGTCGGGCATGGCAGAAGGCGACACCGCCTATTATTTCGGGCAATACGGTTTCAACGATGCCCAGCCATCCGTCAATAAAATTTCAAGCATCCCTAAAAACCACGAATTGCTCAGCCATATCCCGGAGGACGACCGCGCGCTGCGCTTTTTGAAATGGTTTTCAGATGGCTACTACAATGTATTGCCCTACCGGGGCGATACCCTGCAAGTAAACGATCTGCGCTTTGGCTTGTTGGGAGATTCCCTGCGGGGCAAAAACTATGTTTTCCCTTTTCTCCTGTTTAAAAATGAAAAAGGGCAATGGGATGTAAAACCCAACAACCGCGACCCGGAGCACCTGGAGGAGAACAAGCAATCGCTCGGGGAACTGTGGGAAAGGGTGAAGGGGACGGGGGGGTAAGTGGGCAAGGGGGCAAATTAGCAAGGGGCAAATTGGCAAGGGGCAAATTGGCAAGTGGGCAAATTGGCAAGGGGGCAAAGGGGCAAGGGGGCAAGTGGGCAAAGGGCACGTGGGCAAATTGGCAAGGGGCAAGGGGGCAAAGGGGCAAGGGGGCAAGGGGACAAGAGGGCGAGGGGCAGAAGCCAACAAATCAGGTTGCTGTAGAAATAATTATAAACATCACGGATGTGATTGGAAAAAACACAGATTTAGTAATCGCCTTAAATTCAATCGTTTACAATCACAAAAATCACACAAATCACACAAATCACAGTATAAATGCAACAACGTACAATCACGGCAAGCATCTTTGGGGCGGCCATGCTCGGGGGCGTTTTTGGGGGCAAACTTGCTTTTTTCATACTCTTCGCAGTGGTTACTGGGGGCTGCTTGTGGGAGCTTTTTGGCTTGCTTTTTCCCGATAAGCCCCACCGCTTGTTGCGCCGGGTGCTGGGCAGCGCCTGGGCCTTGGCGCCTTACCTCTTGCTAGGGGGCAGCGCGCTGGGCTTTGTGGACGGCCAATTTGCGTTTGCGGGCATTGGGGTGATCATTTTTGCAGCAGCACCTTTTTTCATCCTGGAACTATACCTGAACCCCGAAAGGCCTTTCGACCATGTGGGCAGGTATTTACTGGGCATGTTTTACATCGGCATTCCTTTCTGTTTGCTGGTGTATTTGTCGATGCCCATGGGAGAGTTCTTTATTGGTGAAACGTATTCCCCCTGGCGGGTTTTTGGCCTGTTGGGTCTGGTTTGGACCAATGACACGATGGCCTATTTGGTGGGCTCGAAATTGGGCCGGCGCAAGTTGTTCGAGCGTATTTCACCGAAAAAGACCTGGGAAGGATTTATTGGAGGCGGTATTTTCACCGCGTTGGCGGCCTGGGGAATCTCTTATCATATCTCCGAATTCACGCTCGTACAATGGATTCTGCTCGCCCTTGTCGCCACCGTGTTCGGCACGCTGGGCGATTTGGTGGAAAGCATGCTCAAGCGCAGCCTCAACATCAAAGATTCAGGAAAATTGTTACCCGGCCACGGCGGCCTGCTCGACAGGTTCGATGCATTTTTGCTGGCAATACCGTTTTATTGGCTGGTGCTTATTTTATAGGATTCCAGTTTTAGCCCGGCAACCCGCTTACCACAAGCACAATCTCCCCTTTCACGTCCTTTTTCGTGAAATGTTCCAGCAATTCAGCCAGGGTTGCTGTTTTCACCTCCTCGTAATGTTTGGTCAATTCACGGGCAACACAGGCTTGGCGATCGGGGCCGCAAAACGCGATAAGTTCGCCCAAACATTTTACCAAACGAAACGGCGATTCGTACAAAACAAAGGTATGCGGCAAGACCGCCAGGTACTTCAATCGGGTCTGGCGGCCTTTTTTATGGGGCAAAAAACCTTCAAAATGAAAGGTGTCGCAAGGCAGGCCGCTGGCAACCAGGGCAGGCACAAATGCGGTGGCGCCAGGTAAACATTCTACCCGGATACCCCGGCGATGGCAGGCGCGGGCCAACAAAAATCCCGGATCACTGATACCCGGCGTGCCAGCATCGGAAATTAGGGCCAGGGTAGCACCCGATGCCAATTCATCCACGATACGTTCTACCACCGTGTGTTCGTTGTGGGCATGGAAGGCCCGCAAGGGCGTTTTGATCTCGTAATGGTCGAGCAGCCGGCGACTGGTGCGCGTATCTTCCGCCAACACCACCGACACCTCTTTCAGGATGCGCAGGGCGCGCAAAGTAATGTCCTCTAGGTTGCCGATGGGCGTGGGTACAATGTATAGCATTGCAGGATCAACCTTGTTTCAGGTCGAAATGATAGGTTTCCATGATCATGTTGGCCAGCAGTTTTTTGCAGGCTGTATCCACCTTTTGGCGGGCTTCTGCTTCGTCACCGGCTTCCAGGGTCACGGTTACATGACGGCCAATGCGCACATCATTGATGCCCGTCAGGTCGAGGTGTTTCATATTGTTCACCACAGCCTTGCCCTGGGGGTCAAGCAACTCTTTGTGCGGCATGATGTCGATTTCTGCGATATAGGTCATTCTCGAATTATTTTATTTTTCAAAATTATGGACAATGCAATGTAGCAAACGATGATGGCCGACAAAGCCAACACCTTGAGGAACAAAACCAGCACGACAAACAAGCCCAAAAAGAGCAGGTTGATGGTATTGCCGGGCAAATCAAAACGTTTTATTTTCATGCCAAACATCGGAATTTCGCTCACCAAAAGCCAGGAAAGCAGCCCGATCAGGCCGTACAAAAACCAGGGATTGCGGATGAAATCGGCCAGGCCAAAAAGGTCGTTGTGCGCAGTTAAGGTCAATCCCAGTACAAAAACCGTACACGCGGGCGTACTCAAGCCGATGAAATAACTTGTTTGCCGGGTATCAAGGTTGAATTTGGCCAGGCGAAGCCCGGAAAACGCCGACAACACAAAAGCTGGAAGCGATGCCAGTGCTACAAACGATGCCCCAAACACAGTTGTTATGTCCGGTTCTCCATTCAACAACTGAAACAACATCGCACCCGGTACCGCGCCAAAGCTCACCATATCGGCCAGCGAATCCAGCTCCTTTCCCAATGGCGAACTTACCTTCAAGGCCCTTGCCGTCATGCCATCCAGGTAGTCAAACACAAACGAAGCTGCCGTAAACAGCGCCGCCACTTCCGGCTGCCAATACAGGGTGTACAATAACGCGCAGCATCCGCAGAACAGATTGGAGAGGGTGAGCGCGTTGGGCAAGTGTTGCATCAATTTCCTTGTTTGTTTCAAACTATTCCACCACGATTCGTATCCCCAGTTCCTCCAACTGCTTCAACTTGATCCCGTCCGGTGCATCGATCATCATATCACGGCCCTGGTTGTTTTTCGGGAAAGCGATAAAGTCGCGGATGGAATTGGCGCCGTTCATCACCGCTGCAAGCCGGTCGAAACCGAAAGCGATGCCGCCATGGGGCGGTGCACCGTACTCAAAAGCGCCGAGCAGGAATCCAAACTGCGCCTCTGCTTCTTCCTTGGTGAAGCCCAGCAGTTTGAAATTGCGGGCCT